>JANXQG010000516.1 GCA_025356915.1 Planctomycetota bacterium
CGAAAAACCAGTTTCCACGCTCCGAATCCTGATCCAGAGCCAATCGGGACCACGGTCCACGTCGAATTCGTATCCGGCGGCTATAGCCAACATACGATTCTCCTTCTGTGAGGGGCCAAATCCATGACCAAACGATGAGACACCATATTTAATTGTAACAGTGGTTAGGATTCCTTCAATAACACCAATGGGTTATGACAATCGTACAAGTCCACCCGATTAAATCGCGAGGCATGCTGATGCCATCCACTGGCGGGAGTGACCTCCTTGAGTCATAATCGTTACAGACGGTGCTGCTGTCAGGAGAACTGCAAAGTCAAACGCGAAGAATCAAAATGAGTACCGAAACGCACGAACCGATCGATATTTGCGAAAGAGGCCGTGCTGCGGATGGCACGCCCGTCACGTTGGATAGGCGGCTGTTCATGCAGTTCCTGGCTTTTGGCAACAGCACGGATTCCGTGCCGTTGAGCCAGGCATTAGAAAAAGCCCAGGTGAGCGGGGCACTCTACGAAGATGCGAATGATCCTCACGGCGTTGCACTGCTCGTCCTGAGCGAAGATCCTGACTATTTCGTCACCACCCTCCGGCAATTTCTCAATCGGCCGCCATTTTCCGCTCTTACGCCCAAGCCAGAATACACGACCCTGGGACGGACCTACGCGCAAGGCTACGAGCCTGACTTGGAAGATACGCTCTTTACGCGGCCACGATCCCGCGTCTTCGATCCTGCCTTGAGATGGGTCGTTTGGTATCCCTTACGGCGAGCCGGCTCCTTTGAGCAACTGTCGGCCGACGAGCAACGCAAGATCTTGCTCGAACATGGCGGTATCGGCCGCGCGTTCGGTAAGGCCGGGCTAGGCCACGATATTCGCCTCGCCTGCTATGGACTGGACAAAAACGACAACGATTTTGTGATCGGATTGCTGGGGCCGGAACTCTATCCCCTTTCGGCCATCGTGCAGCGTATGCGAAAAACCAAACAGACCTCCCTCCACATCGCCCAGATGGGGCCGTTCTTCGTCGGCAAAGTGGCCTGGCAAGGCAGGTCGGAGCCGACAACTGATAATCAATAACGCAGATCGACCTTGAGAGTTGAAAGCACAGGCAACTGCGGGCCTTCACTCATAGTTCCGGACAGGGTCGCGCTGACGGCGGATAGGCCCATGCATCCATGGAGATCCGCATCCTCTTCAGCGACGGTCTGGGCAGCTTCCGGCGTCCATGCCATAAGGACCACAACCTCGCCATTCGTGAAGGTCACTTCGTATTCGTTCGTGGCTTCGATCTCTGGTGGTTGTTCTCCTGTCTAGTGGTATGCTAAAATCACCCGGTTCAAACGGCACGTTCAGTTCCTCTCTAAAATTTAGATTGGACGGAGCACTAGGGCTTCGAGGCACCGGACACATTGCAATGGGATAGGTTGGGGTGGACGGGTGAATTCCTTAAGTTGGTTCCTATGGGGGCTCGTTTCACTCTCCCCACCCTACTACTGCACCTAAGCCAGAAGAGCCGAAAATACCGCCATTTCCACCCGAAGAAGGGGTGTGAACAACACTGCCCGAAAATTTGCGGGGTAGGATTGCCAAACTAGGTAGTAATTCGTTAAGATATAGGATTCCGCGCCATGAAGCGGAGGCCGGTTGTGGTCAGAAGTAATGAACCTTTGCGTTAATGTTTGAATCCCTACAAGAAAATATCAGTTCGGCGATCCGATCCCTCTGCGGCCGCGGCAGGTTGACCGAGTCGAACATGCGCGAAGGACTGGCTCTGGTCCAAACGGCCCTGCTGGAAGCCGACGTCAGCATTGAGGTCGCCAAGGATTTTGTCGCCAAGGTCTCGGAGCAGGCCATCGGCGAGACGGTTCTCAAGGCGATTGACCCAACGCACCAGCTCGTCAGCATCGTCCATCAAGAATTGGTCAACTTGATGGGCCCGGTGGACCATTCGCTCCACTTCAAGCCTGAGTTGACAGTGCTGATGCTTTGCGGCCTGCAAGGTTCGGGCAAGACGACCACCTGCGGCAAACTTGGCAAGCTGATCCAGCAGCGCGGCCGAAAACCGATGCTCGTCGCGGCCGACTTGCAACGCCCCGCAGCTATCCAACAGTTGCAGATTCTGGGCCAGCAGCTTAACATTCCCGTCTATGCCGACCTGGCCGCGAAGGATCCCGTGGCCCTCTGCCAGATTGCTGTCAAGCAGGCCAAGGCCACCGGGGTGCAGGTGGTAATCATTGACACGGCGGGCCGGCTGCACGTCGATGAAGAGTTGATGGGCCAGTTGACCCAGATCGATCGCCGGATTGGCCCCGATCAGGTTTACCTGGTGGTCGATTCGATGACCGGCCAAGACGCCGTTCGCAGTGCGAAAGCCTTTAACGAGGCATTGGAACTCGACGGCGTGATCATGACCAAGCTCGACGGCGACGCCCGTGGCGGCGCCGCCTTGTCGGTCAAGGCCGTGACCGGCGTACCGATCAAGTTCATCGGCACCGGCGAGCACCTCGACGCCTTGGAGGAGTTCCATCCCGATCGGCTCGCGGGACGTATCCTCGGCATGGGCGACGTGCTCTCGCTGGTCGAGCAGGCCCAGCAGAAGTTTGACCAGGAGGAAATGGCCAAGGCCGAGGCCAAGCTCCGCAAAGGGGAGTTCACCCTCGAGGATTTCAAGAAGCAACTCGGCCAAATCAGCAAACTTGGATCGATCCAGAAGGTCATGTCGATGATCCCCGGCATGGGCGGCATGAGCAAAATGCTGGGGGATCAGAATCCAGACGCCGACCTCCGTCGACTGGTGGGCGTTATCGATTCGATGACGCCCGACGAGCGCCGCAACCCGTCGAAGACGATCGATCAAAGCCGCCGTCGCCGCATCGCTGCGGGGGCCGGCGTCGAAGCGCACGAGGTCAACGACCTGGTCAAGCAGTTCGATGGCATGGCCGATATGATGAAGAAGATGTCCAACATGAGCCTCATGGATCGCTACAAGACCATGCACCAGTTGGGTTCCAGCGGCATGCTCAATCCGAATGCCAAACTCGCCAAGCAGGCCAAAAGCACTGGCAAGCGTCTGACTTCGGAGGAGCGAGCCAAGCTGAAGAAACAGCGTGAAAAAGAGTTGCGCAGCCGCAAAAGAGACGAAAAGAAGAAATAGACCCGTAAGAACTAAGAACTAAACCCCGATCGTTATAGGAGACGAGTGTGTCAGTTCGAATTCGCATGAAGAAGATGGGCCGCAAGCATCGCCCTTTCTATCGCATTTGCGCGATGGAACTCCGGGTGCCGCGCGACGGCCGTGTTTTGGAGGAGCTAGGTACCTATGATCCCATGGTGCCGGAGACCGATGCTCGGGCAATCCTTAAATCCGATCGGATCAACTATTGGATAAGCGTTGGTGCTCAGCCATCGGACAAGGTTGGCATATTGATCAAGAAGTATGGTGCCACGGGGACTCACGTCGAGGCTCAACGACTGGCCTTGGCGCGTCTGGCCCAGGGCAAACGGCAGCCGCTGCCGCGCCCGATGGCCAACGCGGTCCAACCGGCGGCACCTGCGGAAGCCGTGGCAACCGAAGCCCCTGCCGAGCAGGTAGCCGAGTAATACCCAGCCCACGATCCTATGCGTTTTGACGTTTTGACCCTTTTCCCCGACATGTTCCCGGGATACCTGGGTCAGAGCCTGTTGAAGCGGGCGATCGACGCGGGCTTGGTCGAGGTATGTCTGCACGATATCCGTAACTGGACGCAAGACAAGCATAATAAGGTAGATGACCGGCCCTACGGCGGCGGGCCGGGCATGGTGATGATGGTCGAACCGGTTGTCGCCTGCGTTGAAGCCGTGCGGCCCATGGACGACGACTCCGGCCACTTGGTTATGCTTACGCCGCAAGGGCAGCCGCTCGATCAAGCTGGGGTCGAACGATTGGCCCAGCACCAACGGATCGTGCTGTTGTGCGGAAGGTATGAAGGTTTTGACGAACGTGTGCGGCTGGTATTGAAGCCGGAGGAGATTTCGATTGGCGACTACGTGCTCAATGGAGGCGAGGTTGCCGCAATGGTGATTATCGACGCAGTTATCCGGCTCGTGCCCGGCGTCCTGGGCGATGCCGAATCGAGCCAGTGCGACTCGTTCTCCACAGCCCCGCGGCTGTTGGAATTTGCCCAATATACACGGCCCCGGGAATTCCGAGGGTTACAAGTGCCGGAGATTTTGTTAAGCGGAGATCACGGCGTAATTGCCCGATGGCGGGCAGAAGAGAGCCGCCAGCGCACGCAAGAGCGGCGTGCTGATTTGCTGGAAGAAACGTAAAGACACACCAGATTAAGAAAGGGAACCCGATGAGCCAAGAATTACTGAACCTAGTCGAGAAATCGAGCCTGAAGGCAGAGATTCCGCATTTTGAGATTGGCGACACGGTCGACGTGCATTGCCGCATCCTCGAAGGCGCGAAGGAACGTACCCAGATTTATACCGGTGTCGTGATCGCCCGCGCCAGCAGCGGCAGCCGTGCGACGTTCACCGTCCGCCGCATCGTGCAGGGCGAAGGGGTCGAGCGGAAATTTCCCCTCCATTCACCCAAAATCGGCAAGGTCGTCGTGCAGCGCAGCGGCGTTACGCGGCGCGCCAAGCTTTATTATCTCCGCGACCGTATCGGCAAGGCCGTTCGTTTGCGCGAACGTCGAACCGATAGAACGGCGAAGGCAAAAAAGTAAGCCTTTCTCCATTCTCGTGCGTACCAGGTGGCTCGGACCATGGGTCTCTCCGCTCTCTTCTCGCGCTGGCTGCGGAAAATCTTTCCCAAAAAGACTCTCGGCCAGCGTGGCGAGAATGAGGCGGCGAGGTATCTCAAGCGGTTGGGCTATAAGATTCTTGCCCGCGGTCGATGGCTTGCATCGGGGGAACTCGATCTCGTGGCCCTCGATGGCCGGGTACTTGTCTTTGTCGAGGTCAAAACCCGCACCTCCCAGGAGGTCGGCCATCCGGCCGATGCCGTCGATGCAATCAAGCAGAGGAAGCTGACTCGCTTGGCGGTGACCTTCATGAAGCGGCATGGTTTGCTCGAATATTCCGCCAGGTTCGATGTCGTCGCAATCACCTGGCCCGATGGTCGCGGTCGCCGCACGATCGAGCATTTCAAGAATGCGTTCGACGCGGTTGGGGAAGGAGAGTTTTATTCTTGAGGCCCTCTGCCCTACCAGAATCGTGCGATGTCATTTATAATGGCCCTTCCGGTTTTTAGGTGCAGAAGTAGGGTGGGGAGAGTGAAACGAGCCCCACCAAAAGTGGACCACAACGGAATTGGTGGGGCTCGCTGTGCTCTCCCCACCCTGCAATTATTCG
>JANXQG010000176.1 GCA_025356915.1 Planctomycetota bacterium
CGTCCGGCAATTCGACGGATTGCCAATCCGTCCTACGACAGTAATTGATGCGTCGGTCCTAAGCCGCCGTTTCCACTCGGGCATCGCCCCGATCAATTCGCCATGAAATCGCCCGGCCATTTCTTCCGGAGAAACAACCGGCGGTGAATTCCGCTCGTCCACGTGTAGGTCTCCCATCGGAGTCGCCTCCTTGCGACTGAAAATCGCCCCCCGGGAAAAAGATAACCGGCACACGTCGTATCCACCAGTGCATTTTTTGCCCTTCAATCCGTGCCTATTGACCGACACCCCGACAACACCCCGACAATGCCTATTGACAGCTAGCTTCCGCTACTGCAAAATGGGATTGCACCCTGCGTTTCTGGGCAATGGCCAGTCTCGCTCTGTATGTATGGCGCGACTTTGCGTGTCGCGCAACCAAAGCAACGATAACCTTATGAACACAAATATTTCTCGAATTAGTCTGCTCCTGAGCCTCATGCTCGCCGGAGCTTTGCGAGCTGACACAAACATCAACACGCCACCCGTTTCGCCTGCCACACATCAGCACGTCTTTAACGTCCGCGATTACGGCGCGGTGGGCGATGATCAAACCGACAACACCGTCGCGTTTTCCAAGTGTTTGGAGGCGCTCGTTGCTGCCGGAGGAGGACGCATGTTTCTGCCCGACGGCGTGTATCGTGGGCGCATCACCATCCCTCCGGTCTCCAGACCCACGCCAAGCTGGATCTCCGTGGAAATCATTGGTGCGAGTGAACCGGCACCGGTGTTCGGGACCATGGGTAACTTCCCCTTGCAAAACCACGGCACCATCGTCAAGAGCCTGGCAACGGAGGGTGCTGCCGTCGTCTCCGCCGCTAGACCGCCCAGTGGGCAGGATCTCTACTGCAGGTTTTCCGCCGTCTATGTGGTTCTTCGCAACCTCGATGTTCGGACCTGCGACAATCCGGCCATTGGCGGCATCGACCTCACCTACGCCATGCAGTGCCGACTCAAAAATGTCTTCATCAACACCGGGGTCTACAATGTGCAGGCATCCAAACCCACCCACGGCACCAGGGGACTGGTCACGCCGCTCACGAACAACGCAGCCCTGACTGTTCTGCGCAACGTGGTTGTGACCGGCTATCATACCGGCATTGTGGTCTACGAGCACACGGATGGAGAGAACATCAATCTCGGCTCCAACATTAACGGATTGGAATTTGCCGGGGCATGTCATGCCTCGCGCTTTGGCCGGGTCGGTGCGCAACGTTGCACCCATGCGGTTTCGGTGACGGGGAAGCATGGTTTTTCGATCGAGCAGTTGGACATCGAGCAGGCTGGACCGAGGCAGACCGATGCCAAGAACGAATGGCAGACAACGGTCAGCGACGTCAACGACCCCGACAACCTTGGGGTTGCCGACATCAACTACTGGGTCGTCATCGGCAACGTCGGCGCTCGCGATGTGTTCATCAAGAAATGTGGCGCATCGATTCAGGCCCGGCGGATCGGCTTACCTAGCTAAGATCGAGGACCAATCAACATGAAACGAGCTACCAAACGCAACCCGGCCGTGATGAACCTCCACCTGGTCGTATTCGCTGCGTTGTGTCTTGCTGCACAGGCCTTTTCCGAGGAAACTGGCTCGCCAAAGTTCACGGAACGCCAGTTGCCCAGCCTGCGGACGGCGGCGGCCAAGCCGTTCCCCTCTAGCGGCCCGTGGTATCATGAAGTCTACTCGCTGGCGAACCTGAGTCTGAACCAGAACCTGAAAGAGGCGAACGACCACATCCTGAAGAACCGGGAGGAGAACTTTCCGGACAACGTGCTCATGGCCCAGGACGATCACTCGTTCCACTGGCACGCCTATCTGCTTGAACGAACGTATTTCTTGTTCAGCCAGAAGAGTCCCTATTTTCCTGGCCGTCTTACGCCCAAAGCGGAGAAGGCCATCGAAGAGATGCTGTGGACCTGGGTGCTTCCCCGCTATCACCCCGAGCTTATCGATCCCAAAAACGACTGGCGCATCTCGGGTAGCGAGAATCACCATCTTCAGCGGTGGGGTAGCCAGTGGGGAGCGTATCAGATCCTGGCAGACGTGCCGCAGTACCAATCGCGAAAATTGGCCGGGGGACACACGGTTCGTCAAGCTTCCGAAGAGTTCTCAGACTACTTTCGGCGGCTCTTCCGCAACCGACTTTCGAGGAACTGCTTGTTCATCGAGTGCAACACGGACTATAATTCCTACTCCTTGGGGCCAATCTTCAATGTGGCCGATTTCGCGAAGGACGACAACCTGAAGAAGTTGGCCCATTTGTTTCTCGACACCTACTGGACCCTTTGGTCAATTGAGCAGATTGACGGCGTCCGCGGCAGCAGCTCACATCGCCTGTATCAGGGGGCGAACTCATTCGTAAGCCCGGGTGGTGGCTCGGAGTTGGCGAGATTCTTTTTCGATGCCTTTGCCAACCAATCCCCGCCCGGTCTGGCTCCGAAACAGATCTGTGCGGCCACGTCGTTTTACCAGCCCAACCCGGAGATCGTCGAACTGGCGCAAAACCCGAAAGCCCGGGGGTGCTATGAGATCACTGCGCGGCTGGCAGGCTTGATTGAGCATCAAAGCAGCACCGCTGAACCGCCCCAGTATGTCGCGGGGCTGCCAAAAGATCACCCGCTCAATTTTGAAAGCGGTGTTCAAAACCTGCTCCCCGACGAGGGCGGCATTACGCGCTACACCTGGTGTACGCCCGATTTCATCATGGGGTCGTCCATGGTGGAGAGCCGTCCTTATTCCGACTGGGCGGGGTTCAGCAGCCAGAATCGCTGGAACCGGGTCATCTTCGCCGGGACCCCCACCGGCCGCATCTTTGCCCAGCCTCCCCGGCCGGCAAAGGGATCTGTTTACAACACATCGTGGTCTGTCCAAAACAAGGGTGCCCGGATCGAGCAACGGCTCAAAGGTGCGAAGAGCACGAAAGGCATGCGGATTTGGTTCGACAAGACCCTGGCCATCACCGAAAAGGACGGCTGGATTTTTGCCGAGGCGCCCCGCGCGTATGCCGCCGTGAGGATCCTCGACGGCGGCTACTCCTGGGCCAAGCCTGACCTTATCGACACCCGAGGAATCAAAGGCTATGCCGACCAAGGGAAATGGGCAGTCTTCGAGAAGGAGTCAAGCCCGTACCTGATGGAAGTCGTGCGCAAGAACGA
This sequence comes from Planctomycetota bacterium, assembly GCA_025356915.1. Classification (GTDB taxonomy): domain Bacteria; phylum Planctomycetota; class Planctomycetia; order Pirellulales; family Thermoguttaceae; genus JANXQG01. The sequence goes on from JANXQG010000176.1 coordinate 3,196, forward strand.
CTTCGATTCCCTTGGAAAGTTCCAAGCCTATATCCTGTCCAACCCTGTCAAGAGAGATGGCGCATCCGTCCAATACGAGAGCAGCTCTTATAAGACAAAGCTCAAGCTTTATGCCGACGAATCCCGATCTCCCGAGATCGACGGCAAGGCCGTGAACTTCAAGTTCCCGATGACCTACGAGAGCCCGTTCCTGAATATTCCTTATAAGGGCAAGGAAATCTCGTTCCGCAGACTGAGTGGTCAAAGTGTGAGAAAAACCGAAATTCCATAACATGTCAGATCGTATAATTCGGGGGACACGAACCGATATTGACATTCTGGGCATTTTGATAATGATTAGGTAGATTCGAGGAAGGTAAATAGGCCGCTCTTTCGAATTACCTAAACATCCATAATCGGTTCCTGTCCCCCGAATCCGAATCCAAGGTGGCCGGCACATTACGACCCCGCGCGGTCATTTTCGATGACAAGTCGGGCCGGCCGATCAGCGGCTATATCTTCGGTCCCAAAACAGCTCATCGTTCCTTCGAGCAGAACCTCGCCATCGGTAAACCGGTCACGACCTCCGCAGCACACCAGAACGAAGATAAACCAGAGAACGCGGTCGATGGCTGGGTCGACCTCTCAAAGTACTGGGGCGCGGGTCCTGCTCCCCAATGGTGGAAGTTGGATCTGCAAAAGGAATACTCGCTCGACCGTATCCAGGTATTTCCGTTCTGGGACAACGTGCGCTGCTACCAGTACACCCTTGAGGTTTCAACGGATAACAACAAGAGCTGGAAGCAGGTAGTGGACAACAGTAAGAACACCACGCCCGAGTCGGAAAAAGGCCACC
>JANXQG010000584.1 GCA_025356915.1 Planctomycetota bacterium
CAGATGGAATGCGATCCGCACCAGATCGTGGAAGGCATTATCCTTAGTGCCTACGCCACGAAGACGACGACCGCCTACCTCTATCTTCGCTACGAGTACTCCCTTTCCCATGAGCGCATGCAGTCGGCCATCGACGAGGCATACTCGGCTGGCTACCTGGGCAAGAATATCCTCGGCTCGAACTATGCGCTCGATCTGTTCATCCATCGCGGGGCAGGGGCATACGTCTGCGGCGAAGAGACTGGACTGATCGAGAGTCTGGAAGGCAAGCGGGCCTGGCCGCGGATCAAGCCCCCATTTCCGGCCGTGGAGGGCCTCTTCCGCAAGCCTACCGTGATCAACAATGTTGAGACGATGGCCTGCGTGGTTCACATCATCGACCGTGGCGTCGCATGGTTCCGCTCGATCGGCGTGCCACCCACCCCTGCGGATCCCCGCGACTTCGGCAGCCTGGGACCAAAACTCTATGGCATCAGCGGTCATGTAAACAAACCGGGCTGCTACGAGGCCCCGCTGGGCATCACGGTGCGACAGGTGATCGACGAGTTGGCCGGCGGAGTGTGGAAAGGTCGCAAACCCAAGGCAGTGATCCCCGGCGGCCTAAGTACCGGTGTGATGACGGCCGACGAACTGGACACGCCGCTGGATTTCTCCAGCCTGATGAAGGTCGGCTGTCTCGGTCTAGGCACGGCCTGCCTGATCGTGATGGACGAAACCTACTCGATGATCGATTTTCTGTATAATAGCTGCCGCTTCTACGCTCACGAAAGCTGCGGCCAATGTACGCCTTGCCGCGAAGGCACGCACTGGTCAATGATGATCCTCGACCGGATCAAGGCCGGTCGTGGGCGGTTGATTGATCTGGACTATCTGGCAGAGATCGGCAACACGATCGGGATCATTCCCGGCACCACGATTTGCGGTCTGGCGGATGGTGCCGCCTGGCCCATCAAGACCACGATTTGCAAGTTCCGGCCCGAATTGGAAGATTATATTAAGCGGACCAACCCGACCGGCTATGCAGGCACGGAAGCGGTCCCGGCGCTGATCCACGAGAACGGAAAACCGCATTAAGGAATTTGAAATTTTCAGACGAAACGCTAGTCTACCCACTGACAACTGACAACTGACAACTGACAACCGCCCACTTCTCCATGCCCAAAATCACCATCGACGGACGCGAAATCGAACTGCCTGACGGCCAGCGCATGAACGTGATCGAGGCCGCTAAGCTCTCCGGCGTCGAGATTCCGCATTACTGTTATCACCCGGGCCTGCCGGTCGTGGGCAGTTGTCGCATGTGCCTGATTGAGACGGGCAATTGCGATGCGAAGACGGGCGAGATCAAGATGCAGCCCAAGCTGGTGCCCGGCTGCACCGTGCCTGCCACCGATGGCTTGGTGATTGTCACCGCGAATGAGAAAGTACGACAAGCCCGGGCGATGGTAGAAGAGGATCTGCTCCTGCGGCATCCGGTCGATTGCCCGATCTGTGATAAAGCGGGCGAATGTACATTGCAGGACTATTATTTCAAGTACGGTCAGGCCAGCCGGCGAACCGACGTCATGCCCTTCACCAGCCGCAAGCGCGACCTGGGTGACGTCAACTTGTTCATCGACCGTTGCGTGCTCTGCTCGCGCTGCGTACGTTTTTGCGCCGAAGTGAGCGGCACGGCCGAACTGATGATCGCCAACCGCGGTGCTCACGAAGAAATTGACGTCGTGCCCGATTTCCCGCTACACAACGAGCTTTCGGGCAATGTGGTTGACCTCTGTCCCGTCGGTGCGCTGGCCGACAAGGACTTTCTCTATCAGCAGCGTGTCTGGTTCATGCGGCGGCATCGGAGTGTTTGTACCGACTGCTCGGTCGGCTGTTCGATCTGGGTCGAGGAGAACCAGGACCAGATTTATCGCCTCAAGCCTCGCGAGAATCCGCACGTCAATAAATGGTGGATATGCAACCAGGGCCGCTACGGCTACCATCATGTCCACGATGCCAATCGTCTGGCCGTTCCGCGGGTTCGCAAAGACGGCAAAACCGTCGATCTGAGCTGGAATGGTTTGCCCGAAGAATTAAAAAGCAAGCTTTTCACGGCCGGCCACTTGGGCGGCGTGTTCTCGCCTTTTATTAGCGTGGAAGAGGCTTATCTGCTGGCCAAGTTGCTGCGGTCAATCGATCCGCAGGCGGTACTGGCAATGGGGCCTATGCCGAGAGTGGGTGAAGACCAGAAGTTTCCCGGCGGGTTTGTCATTACGGCCGAAAAGGTACCCAATCGCCGCGGTATTGAGGAGATTCTTGGCTACTTCATGCACAAGGTACTCTCGTTTGAAGACTTCCTCCAAGAGATGCAGCGGATCGAGTTCGGCGGGGTGTGGGTTTCCGGCGGCTACAAGGGACCGTGGATTGAGGATTCGGCCGCACGGCGATTTGAGAAGATTCCGCTCTTGATCGTGCAGGACTTGTTCCCTTCGTCGTTGTCGGAGCGAGCCACCTATCAGTTGCCCGCCGCAGCCTTCTCCGAGCGAGAAGGTTCCTACATGAACCGCGACGACCGGCTACAAACCGCGAACATGGCCGTGCGTCCGCCGTGGGGTGTGAGGGCCGAGGGTTCCTTGTTCTGGCAGATGCTCGGCCGCAAGGGTCTTTACAATTCCCGTACCGTGCTGGACGATCTCAGCCGCGAGGTCCTTTACTTTGCCCCCGCTGCCGGTCCCCTGCCAGATACCGGCCTGGATATGAAGATCAACAAGCTGGCTGAGGTTGGCGCATTGACGGCCAAAACGGCGTAAGAACGAGGAAATGAGAACTTCCGCCACTCGAGGAAATGCTCCATGACCGATTATGACAGTCCCTGGAAAGAGGCCCTGGATATTTATTTCCAGCCGTTTCTAGAGTTATTCTGCCCCCAAGCGCACACTGAAATCGATTGGAGTCGTGGTAACGAGTCGCTCGACAAAGAGCTCCAAAAAATCGTGCGGGAGGCAGAACTTGGTCGACGTTTCGTTGACAAGCTGGTGAAAGTCTGGCTGAAAAGCGGCCGGGAACAGTGGGTGCTGGTCCACGTTGAAGTCCAAGCAAGTGAAGATGCGGATTTCGCCCAGCGAATGTACGTCTATAACTACCGCCTGTTCGATCGGTATAATAGAGAGGTGGCCAGCCTTGCCATATTGGGTGACGACAATCCGCGTTGGCGGCCAGATAGCTACGGCTACCATCGCTGGGGTACCGAAGTCGGAATACGGTTCCCGGTGGCCAAGCTTCTGGACTATTTGCCTAGGCGGCAGGAGTTGGAAGAAAGTCCCAATCCTTTCGCGACCATTGTACTCGCCCATTTGGACACCTTGGAGACACGTCAGGATCAGCACGAACGAAAAAATCGAAAGTTCCGCTTGATCAAGGGCCTTTTTGAACGGGGCTGGGATACGGAAAAAATGCGGCAATTGTTCCGCCTGATCGACTGGATGATGGATCTTCCTAGGGATTTGGCGGGAACTTTTCTGGAAGAAGTCAAGCAATATGAGGAGGAGAAGAAGATGGTTTTCGTAACCACACCAGAGCGGATTGGGTTGGAGCGGGGGCTCAGTCAGGGGCTTAGTCAGGGGCTTAGTCAGGGGCTCAGTCAGGGGCTCAGTCAAGGCATTGAGGCGTTGTTGAGACTGAAGTTTGGCGAGCCGGGGTTGCGATTGATGCCGGAAATACGCGAGATCGCAGAAATCGAAAAACTGGAAGCAATCCTCCACTCCATCGAAGCGGCCGATAGCCCCGAAGATCTACGGCGGAATTTCCTATGCTTCCCATCGTCCTTGTAGCCCTGATTAAGGTCGGCCTAGTAATTGGCGGGCTGATGACGGCTGCCGCCTACCTGGTACTGGGCGAGCGCTGGATCGCCGCTTGGATTCAGGATCGCAAAGGCCCAAATCGGGTCGGCATTCCGTTGACGAAAATCCGCCTCTTTGGGCTGGGGCAACCGCTGGCCGACGGTGTGAAGTTTCTCTTCAAAGCGGAATACACGCCTGCTCACGTCGATAAGGGGTTGTACTTCTTCGCCCCCATGACAATTTTCATCACGGCGATCGCGGTCTTCGCCGTCATACCCTTTGGCAGCTTCTTGCCGAGCGATATCTTCCCGGCAAGCTGGGGCGTCCACGAACCGATCAACCTAGTCATCGCCCCAGGCGTTGACGTCGGCATGATCTTCGTCTTCGCCATGGGCAGCATTGCCGTATATGGCGTGGTGCTGGGTGGTTGGGCCAGCAATAGCAAATATAGTTTTCTGGGTGGGCTGCGGAGTAGCGCGCAGTTGATCGGCTATGAATTGCCCTTGGGACTAGGAATCCTCGGGGTGGTACTCAGTTCAGGCTCGTTGAGATTGGATGCAATCATGGAGCACCAAGCACAAACGGGGGCATGGAACGCCTTTGTACAGCCGTTGGGGATGATCGTCTTTTGTGTGGCCTCCTTTGCCGAGGCCAGCCGTCTCCCCTTCGACTTGCCCGAGGCCGAGCAGGAACTGATCGGCGGCTATCACACTGAGTATTTCGGCATCAAGTTGATGATGTATCTGGTGGGTGAATATCTGCACATGGTCGCGGCAGCCTTCCTGATCGTGATGTTGTTCTTCGGCGGTTGGCACTTCTGGGGTCTGACCGGTTCGGGCAACATCGTCACCTGGGGTGAGGCGATCCTGCGCATTGTGGTACTCAACGTCAAGGTGCTGGGCATGGTCTTTTTCTTCATGGTGGCTCGTTGGAGTTGGGCTCGATTCCGCTATGATCAATTGATGTCGCTGGCCTGGCTGGTAATGCTGCCGATGGGCATGGTCAACCTAGCCTATGTGGCGATTTGGGAAGAATATGGCGGAGATTGGGCACGCAGTGCCGGTTTTTCGCCGCAAATTGCCATGACCCTTTGCGGTTGGGCTGTATTTTCTGTTACTTGGTATGTGGCCACGAAGATGTCGCCGTCGCAGGGTGACAACCGGCCCCGCCGACAATCACGGGAGTCGAACATCCGGCCGGGTTTTGAAGCAGAAAAATGAAAACTGATGATGCCAGAATCCGCTGGGTCGAGTCGCCGAAGCTGGGCATGTTGGGTAAAAGCTACCTGACGTTGTTTATCAAGGGATTGACGACGACCCTAGGGCACTTGTTCTTCCACAAGAAGGTCACGCTCGAGTCACCGGAGCAGCGACACAAAGTCCTTGATCCGGTAAACTATCGTGGCGTACACCGTTTGAACAAGGATGAGCAGGGCCGCGTAAAGTGCGTGGCCTGCTTCCTCTGTGCAACGGCCTGTCCGGCCCACTGTATCGACATTGTGGCCGAGCCAAGCCCCTGGCCCGACCGGGAAAAGTACCCTAAGGTCTTCAATATTGATGAACTTCGTTGTATCTTTTGTGGGATGTGTGAACAAGCATGTCCCGTTGAGGCGATCGAACTGACGAGCTTTTACGACCTGACCGGGGCGAGTCGCGAGGAAATGATCTTCGACAAGGAAAAGCTATTGAGCGTTTTTGACCAGACCAAGGAGCGCGAGCCGATGCCCTCGAAACGTGCGAACGACGCTGCTCAAGACAGGTTGAAAACCTGTCCTACTTCAGGAGACTCGTCATGATTTCGCCACGAGCGATTCTCGCTTTGGGGACCGCGTTGGCGGCTGTAGGCTTAGGGTGGCTCTTGCCAGGCAGCAGCACTCAGCGACGGACGCTGGGGGGAGTGCTGGCATTGATGGGCTTTGGCTGTCTTGGCTCGCAGGTGCCCGCCGTGGGCGATTGGTTTACCAAGGGCATATTCCACGCCATGGCCGCCGCGACGATCGTCGCCTCCGTGGCCACGATCAGTTGCCGTAAGCCTGTCTATTGCGCCATCTGGTTCGGCATGACGCTCACCGGCACGGCTGGACTGTTTCTGCTGGCCGGGGCCGAGTTCCTGGCCGTCGCCACGATCGTCGTCTATGCCGGGGCGATCCTCGTGACCTTCCTTTTCGTGCTCATGCTTTCCCAACCGGAAGGTCATACGTCTTACGACCGGCGGAGTTGGGAGGCCATGATCTCAGCCTTCACC
>JANXQG010000178.1 GCA_025356915.1 Planctomycetota bacterium
GGATTGCCATGGTCAAAGCGGCCGACCAAGCGGGCCGCATGTTGATGATTGGCCATGTACTTCCGTTCTTCCCCGAGTATCGATTCGCCTACGATGCCATGACCAGCGGCAAGTATGGCCGGATCATGGGCGGTCACTTCAAGCGTATGATCTCCGATCCCTTGTGGATGCCGCGATTTTATGATCCCGCCGCGATCGGCGGCCCAATGCTCGATCTGCATGTACACGATGCTCACTTCATTCGACTCACCTGCGGAATGCCGCGAACGGTGCAGTGTGTCGGTAGGATGCGGGGTGAAGTCGTCGAGCGGTTCCACGCCCAGTTCCGTTTTGAAGATCCGGAGTTGATTGTCACTGCGGCGAGCGGCGTGATTGCCCAGCAGGGCCGGCCCTTCACGCACGGCTACGAGATCTATCTGGAAAAGGCGACGCTGCTCTACGATTTTGCCGTCATCGACGGGCAGCCGATGCTGGCCATGCCCGTGACCATGCTCACGAACGACGGCCAAGTGCTACGGCCCGAACTGTGTGGCGGCGATGCCATCACGCCTTTCGAGAACGAGTTGACGGAAGTCGTTCATGCCGTGCAGTCCGGCATCCCGTCGCCCCTTCTGGCTGGCGATCTGGCCCGCGATGCGGTGATTATTTGCCAGAAAGAGACCGAGTCCGTAGCTACCGGGCAAACTATCAGCGGCTGAAAGATTTTTTTGCCACAGAGGACACCGAGAACAGAGAGAAAAAAGGCCGAATATTTGGGATTTTGTTTTCAAGGTCTTTATTTCTTTATTGCATTTCCCTCTGTGAACTCTGTGTTCTCTGTGGCTAATCCAATAATTCCATTTACATAGACAGTCGTTTGATGCCATCAACCAATCGCGTCTGGCCGAAGTTCAGGAGCAGTCCACGCTTCAAACCGGTGGCATGAAGGTACGAGAGCACCTGCGCGGTGGCGACTTCCGGCAGTTTGGAAAGAGATTTCACGTCCACAACGACTTCTTTCGCCACCAGCAGATCGATCCGCTGACCTTTGATGATGTGCCCCTTATAGACGACATCGATCTCAACCTGACGCTCCCAGGCAATGCCGCAGAGCGTTAATTCCACGGTGAGTGCCTCTTCGTAGATCGACTCAAGAAGCCCTGGCCCCAAGATACGATGCACTTCGATGGCGGCACCAATGATCTTTTCCGTCAACTCATCCATTTTAAGTTCATTTCTTTTTTTGCCACAGAGGGCACAGAGAACACAGAGAACACAGAGAAAAACAAGCAGGCACGATTATACTACCAGCGGTGTACTTCATGTTCCCTTTTAGTCCATATAAGCTATCAATAAGGATTTTATTTATTTATCTTAGTATTCCTTTATTGCATTCCCCTCTGTGAACTCTGTGTTCTCTGTGGCTAATCTAGCCGATAAACCACCCACAATAGTTGTTTGGTGTAATTCTGGTAATCTGCAATATATAGGTAACTTGCGGCTACATTGCCGATAAAGAAGAACATCGCAAGTTTAGCGATTGGGTTGTCGATAACAACTTTGCTGGTTAGTCGGTTTCGGCAGTGTGCATGCAATGCGCCTGCCGAGGACGGCTTTCGGCCAAAATCGCAGATACAACTCGTGCTACCGTGGGAAGGCTCGGTCTTCCTTCGTGGCGTCCCGTGTTCGAGGAACGCGACCTTTTATGTGTTGCCAACCCCCGAAACTTGCCGTGGTCCTTCTGTGCGTTGCCGCAATCCTCACCGGTTGCGCGCCGCAACAGCCTCTGTACCTCCGCAACAACGGGGACCTCTCGCACTATATTGGGATGTCGCAGACGATTGACAGTGCCAACGTACCTGAGCCTCCCTTCAGTGAGGTCGAAGGGACGATTCGGCCATTTTCGATAGCAGGACCGGCCCCCAAGGAACATTGGGATCTGAGCCTGGAAAATACCATTCGCTACGCACTGCAAAATGCCAAGGTGATGCGGTCAATCGGAGGGCAGGTTCAAGGCCCACCGGCGTTCCTGACCGCAAATCCGACGGCGGCGCCCACGATCTACGATCCGGCGATTGTGGAAACCGATGCACGTTTCGGCATCAACGCCGGCCTGTCGCTGTTTGATCCCCAGTGGAACACGGACCTCTTCTGGGAACGCAATCACGAGCCGCGCAACGTAAACCCAGCATTCGGCAGCACCTTGCCGCAGGAATTGTCGCAAGACCTGGCCCAATTCCAGACCGCGCTGAGTAAGACCACGGCTGATGGTACCGTGCTTTCGTTGAGCAACTCGACATCCTATGACCTGGAGCGGGACAACGGCACACGTCGATTCCCGTCCGATTGGCAAACCTCGTTCCAGATGGAAATTCGCCGGCCATTGTTACAGGGTTACGGTGTCGAATTCAACCGCATCGCCGGACCCGGAGCGATCCCGGGCTTCAACCAAGGCGTACTCATCGCCCGGATTAACACGGACATTGCCCTGGCCACGTTTGAAGCGGGCGTGCGAAACCTGGTTTCGGATGTGGAAATAGCCTACTGGGAACTTTACTTTGCCTATCGCAACCTCGACACGGCCGTGCAAGGCCGGGATAGTGCCTTACAGACGTGGCAGAAGGTCTATGCCTTGTACATTGCGGGAGCCAAAGGTGGCGAGGCAGCGTCCGAAGCTCAGGCCCGCGAGCAGTATTATCTATTCCGCAGCACGGCCGAACAGGCTCTTTCGCAGTTATATCAGACCGAGAGCAAGCTCCGCTACATGATGGGGATTGCGGCGACCGACGGGCGGTTGATCCGCCCAACTGACGATCCGACGGCGGCCAAGATCAGCTTCGATTGGTCGCAGGTGCAGAGTGAGGCCATGTCGCGTTCGGTGGAAATTCGCGAGTCGCGATGGCGGGTCAAACAACGAGAACTGGAATTGATCGCGGCCAAGAACTACCTGCTTCCTCGCGTCGATTTAGACGCCCGCTATCGCTTTCTCGGCTTGGGCGATAAGCTCATCGATCAAGGTAGCGGCGATGTTACCGGCGGGGCGTTCGACAACTTGGCGAGCGGCCAATTCCAAAACTGGCACCTCGGCGTATCGGCCCAGGTACCGATCGGATTCCGCAAACAGAAGGACGGCGTCACGAATGCCGAACTAGCCGTGGCGCGCGATCGAGCCAAGCTGCGCGAGACCGAACTGGAAGTTTCCCATCAGGTGGCTTATGCCATTCGCGACATGGAAGCGAACCTGGTCCTGACGGCGACCAATTTCAATCGCCGACTGGCCGCCCAGCGCAATGTGGAGGCCGTGCAGGCCGCCTATCAGAACGGGCAGATCCTCATCGACGTTCTATTGAACGCCCAGCGCGTCCTAGCGCAGGCCGAAAGCGATTATTTCCGCTCGGTCACCAACTATGCGAAGTCGATCTCGCAGGTTCACTTCCGCAAAGGATCGCTGTTGGAGTACAACGGCGTCTACCTGACCGAAGGTCCCTGGCCGGCAAAGGCCTACTTTGACGCTCGACGCCGTGCCCGCTCACGATCGGCGGCATTGTATCTCGACTACGGTTTTACCTCTCCGAGAGCCTTCAGCCAAGGGCCGAATCCGCAGTTCTCCGGCCAGGTCATGGGTGCTGAAGAAATACCGACCGATGCTCCCGCTTCGGCCCCGGGTGCGCCGAAGCAACCTTCGGATATAGGTCCGAAGGTATTGCCTGTCCCGCAGCCGTCAGGCGGGAATCCGTCGAAGCGGCCATCCGCACCGCAGGAACCCGTCAGACCCGACTCTACCGCAGTCGTGAAGCCACCTCGTCACGGCACATACGACCTGGGTTCACTCGACTTGAGTTCCCTGGCCACCAAGGCGGATGCAGCCGCGGCCGCACCCAACCACGAGCCTGCCGTACGACAAGCCGGATATCACGACGTCTATGAACTTGGCAAGGAGTTGTCGGCACCGAAAGGCAATCCGTAAAGCTTGGAATTGTGAAGTAGGGTGGGCCGAGCGTAGCGAGTCCCACCAAATTGCCTATAAGTCCACCCTACTTGGTGCGTCGGATGTCGATGGACCAGGTGCCCAGAAAATCTTGTCCGACCCGCGTGTTTCATCCCTTGCAGTCATCTTTCCGACTGCCTATACTTAGGGGTTCCTTGGACTTGGATCTGTCGATTGCGGCAGAAACGATATACATCGAGCGAGG
>JANXQG010000623.1 GCA_025356915.1 Planctomycetota bacterium
CGGCAAAAACATCGAGTAACGACTCCGGGCGGGCTTTGTTTTCGCGCAAGTGTTTCAGTGCCCAAAGTGCATCGAGCACCTGCGAGGAGTGAGTGGAAAGGCACACGCGATAACCGCGGGTTAGCAGCTCAAAAACCAACAGGAGCACCACGGAGATGGCTCTTGGATGCAACCCCATCTCCAGTTCCTCCAGCACCACCCACTCGATCCCGCCCCGCCGTGAGATTTTGGTGGGCGGCATCAGCCAGTAAAACCCCAGCAATAACGGCACGAATTCACGTTGGCCGGCGGACCAAACCATATACGGAAGGTTGTCCCCATCCTGGCCGGTACCGAGCACGAGTCGCTGTTGGGAACGCACCTTGTCCACCTTGAGGGCGAATTCAGAAAACACGTCGCGTTTGAGGAGATCCCGGAACTCCTTCTTCAATCTGCGTTCCTGGGGAAAAAGGCTTTCTCCCCTGAATTCCTGTTCGACTAAGCCCCGAAGCTTCTCGCTAAACTCGCGGACGGCAAACGGGTCGCCGGGAGAGTAATCGGTGAAAGGACGCGGCCAGCCATCGCGCAATGCCAGCACCCTTTGGGCAGGGATGAAAAATAGTTTTTCCTCCTTGGCCTTTCGTTTCCGTCTGGCGATCTGGGGCAAATCTATCTGCTTCTCATTCCAGTGAATGCGGCTGTGATCGCCGTGCCAGATGGCGTGCATTCCTTCACCGAAATAAGCATCTAGCAAGTAAGGCAGATTGCCGTCCCAATCCAGCCCGTAGCGACTCATCTCTGATTGCACCTGTCCAGCATCCACCATGAGCTTGAGCAACTGTAGAGCGATACTCTTACCCGTGGCTTGCGGACCTACAAGGACGGTCAGGTCACCAAATTCCAGGTTGGCTGATTGAATTTGGCCTAAGCGTTCTATCTTCAATGTGGGCATGTGTCTTTCCTCTATTTCTCTTGGATCGTTCCTCACACCACCCATCGCTCGCGCGTAGTCTTGTGCTGGACCTCGACCTGCGGGCGAGTCTCGCCGGCAATCAAACTAAATTCAAGCGGCAACTTTCCGCTCGAAAGCACATCGGGCCGCTCAAGCGTCGATTCGCCCACTTTTTGCAGGCTGCCGTCTTGATGCCGATACAGTTCGAGGGCCCACGCATGCCGATTGACAATCCGTAGCCACTTTCATTCATTCTACGGCAGCACCGGCAGTTCGGCCAAGGCGGTCTCGATATTCTCCTGCGGATAGGCGTAGTCCTCCAGGTGGCCCGAGAAGAACCTCTCGTAAGAGTTCATGTCGCATAGGCCGTGACCGCTCAGGTTGAAGAGGATGCACTTCTCCTGGCCGGTATCCTTGCACCGCAATGCCTCGACGATCGCGCCGCGAATGGCGTGCGCGCTTTCCGGAGCGGGGATGATGCCTTCCGTCGCGGCGAAAAGCTGCGCCGCCTCAAAACACTCCACCTGGTGAAAGGCGGCGGCCTCGATCAGCCCAAGCTCCTTTGCCAAGCTGACCATCGGGGCCATGCCGTGATAGCGCAGCCCACCCGCGTGGATGCCCGGCGGCATGAAGCTGTGTCCCAGGGTGTACATCTTCATCAGCGGGGTAAGTTTGCTGGTGTCGCCGTAGTCGTAGCGATATTGGCCGCGGCTCATCGTGGGGCAGGAATGCGGCTCGCAAGCGACAAAGCGGATGTCGCGGCCCGTTATCTTGTGGCGAAGGAAAGGAAACGCCAAGCCGGCAAAATTACTGCCGCCGCCGACACATCCCAGCACGACGTCCGGGTAGTCCTCGGCCAGCAGCATCTGCTTTTCTGCCTCCAGGCCGATGACCGTCTGATGCAACAGCACATGATTCAGCACGCTGCCGAGCGTATAACGGACACCTTCCTGCGTGACGGCTGCTTCGACCGCCTCGCTGATGGCAATGCCCAGGCTCCCAGGACAGTCGGGATCTTTCTCAAGAATCGCCCGGCCGCATTGCGTTTCAATCGAAGGGCTGGCGGTGACGTCGCCACCCCAAATGTGCATCATCATCCGCCGATAGGGCTTCTGATGGTAGCTCACCTTGACCATGAAGATCTTGCACTTCAGGTCGAACATCTTGCAGGCGAACGATAACGCGGCCCCCCATTGGCCCGCCCCGGTCTCAGTCGTCAAACGCTGAATACCTTCGAGCTTGTTGTAGTAAACCTGGGCAACCGACGTGTTCGCCTTGTGGCTGCCGGGAGGACTGTGGCTCTCGTCCTTGAAATAAATCCGGGCCGGGGTTCCCAATGCCTGCTCCAACCCGCTGGCTCGCACCAGGGGCGTAGGCCGCCAGATGGCGTAGATTTTTCGGATTTCCTCGGGAATGGCGATCCATCGCTCGGGACTCATCTCCTGTTGGAGCAACCCACGTGCGAAAACGCGTTCGAGTTTGGCGGGGTCCATCGGCTGGTTCGTTGCCGGGTCCAACGGCGGGGGGGGGAGTTGCGGCAGATCGGCCAGCAGGTTATACCAAGCGGCGGGAATGTCGTTTTCGCTCAAAATAATGCGTTTGCTGCTCATATATTATCTTTCCCAGGCAAGTAGATCCAGAATCCGAAAACAATTCTCAGCATAATCCGAGAAACCGAATTTGTCGAGTACCTTGACCGATTGCTTTCTTTTATGTTAGAAAAGTAGGTACAGTCCCTTGTGGCTGGCACAGGCGAATCGGCAGTTCAGGCAAAGTGTCATGGCTTTAGTTACCTTACGGGTTTTGGATGGTGCTGATCGCGGGCGAACCTTTGACGACATTCCCACGCCGCTGACTTTAGGCCGGGAGGAAGGCAATCCCGTCCAGCTCGATGATGAGCGGATCAGCCGTTTTCATCTGAAGATCCAGGATGACGAGGGCAAGCTGGTCCTCGCCGACCTGGAGAGCACGAACGGCACCAAGGTCAATGGTGAGAGTGTCCATCTCTGTCTCATCCGGCCGGGTGACGTGATTGCCGTGGGCCGCACGGTGATCGTTGTAGGGTCGCGCGAAGAGATTGCACTGCGGCTGGCCAAGTTGCGTGGAGCGGACATGTCGGGGGCCGTGCAACTGGAAAGCGAGGAACTTTCCGAGCAGCAAAGTGCGATGGCCCTGGATCTTGAACTGGCCACCGATCAGGAGCATGAGCTACATGCCCTGCTTCACGTCGTCACTCCTCCCGAGTTACCCTCTTCACTGTATCCCGGCCAGGCGGCCGAGTTGGCTGAGTTGCTCAACTATTTCCACCTGCGGTTGCGGGGATTGATCCAGACCGTCAAGAAGGAAAAGGGCGAACGCATCACGCTCGAGCAGCGGCAGTGGCAGAACCTCCTCGACTTGCAGGCCCGGCTCGGTGGCTACCTTCGCCAGATTGGTGAACCGCAGGAATAGGCTCAGAAGGCGTGGGGCGTGGGGCGTGGAGCGTGGCTCGGTCAGAGACCGGCTACAACGAGGGGGGGCGGACCTACCTTGGGAAACGGTATCCACACCCTTCACCCCCTTCACACTCTATTAAAACCGGCTGTCGCGACAGCCAAGCTCAGGAAAGCCTGCCGCGACAGCCGGTAAGGTTGTCTCTGGTCGGCGGGGTCAGGAGACCCACGCCGAACCCATCTCAAATTTTCAATTTTCAATTTGCAATTCCTATTTCCTCCTCTTCCTCCACACTCCGAACCCAACCACCAAGCCAGCGGCCAAGAGAGCCAAGGTGCTCGGCTCGGGAACTGGATTGAGCGGCGAATTCAGCGAGACGGGCGAAGCCGCAAGCGGTGAAGTCAGGAAGGAGATCGAACCGGCAT
>JANXQG010000637.1 GCA_025356915.1 Planctomycetota bacterium
CCGCTCGATCTCTTCCAAGTTTTGGAAGATGCGGGGTCGATCAAAGGCCATTTGTCATCGGTCTCCTCGCTGACGGAACCGTTCGCCCGAACGCCCTCGACCGAGCCTAGCACAAGTACCGGCAACGTTCATCCGCTGTCGGCCATTTTTGCTGAACTATGGACAGCCCGCAGCGAAGAAAGCCGCGTGGAAGTCCACTTAGAAAACGGCGGCGTGTTTCTGCCCGACGGCTATTTGAAAACGCATTCGCAGCAAGGCTACGCGGTTCTCGTCACGCAAGACCCCGACGGCTGCTCGACACTAACCATTGTCCCTTGGGACGGTATCTCGCGGATTATCATGCGATCGATGAAGGAGGTTCCCGGCGAGATCGTGCGGTAGTCGCCCCCATTGTCGAGGATGCAACAGTCGTCGAGGATGCAACAGTTATTGATTCGTCGGTCCTAACCAACGATCATTCATTTGGGGCAGTGCAAAAAAACCCCTGCCGTAGTTGTGGTATCGAGCGAGGCAACGTCGGCCGAAGAATCCATGCCATAAAGCCAAGCGACGGAACGCCATTCCTTCCTCCCTTTGTTCACAGGCGAAGGGTTGTAGCTATAGACGAGCGATTTTTCGATGTCAATTCCGGCAATGACCGTGATATGCGAAGCCCCATTCACCCAGAGCGGACCATAAAGATGGAGCCAGCTACTTATGGCTTCCAAAGTGGCCGTCTGAGGTGGGATTCGCTCCAAGCCGAGGTCGTCGGCAAGTTTCAGGACAAACGAGTCGGAAATGCCATTGTTCGCCCGCCACATTGCTACGCTAGGCGGATCCTCCGACGGATCCAACAACCCGGATTCAGTCGCCTGCTTCCGTTCCCTTCGCCACTGAATTAGCATCTGTGCGCAGGCGTACCAGCATGCCTTTGTCTGAGTCTGAGGGATAAGTGGCACACCAGGGACAATATAGTTCATTCTTTACTCTCCCTAATCGGTTTTGGAGGGGCAAAATCACCTGGGCCGAGACGACCCAACCTCGCACTTCATCAGGCAATAGCACAAGAATCAGTCTGCTATTCCAGCGGATCTGTCCGGCCTTCAGAACCATTATCGCGGACTCGGTTCCTAAGTTGCGTGATTTTTAGGGAAATGTTTTTCGAGACAAATAATTTTACTCGATGCGGTATTCAAATTCGCCCTTGGACGACATCGATACTCCGACTGACCTGATGGGATGGCCTTCGGCCATGCGAGCGAGGAATTGCTCGGACATCTGAGGCAAAAGGCTGTGCGACAGGATATGATCGATGTTCCGTGCCCCCGTGTCGACCTCGGTGCAACGGGCAGCGACGACATTGACCAAATCGGGTGAATATTCAAACGTCGCGCGGTACGTGCTTTCCACCCGACGGCCAATGCGATTCAATTGCAACTCCACGATCTGGCGCAAAACCTCGTCGGTGAGCGGATAAAAAGGAACAACATTGATTCTGCCCAGGAAGGCAGGCTTGAATACCTTCAAAAGCTCGGGGTGAATGACCTCTCGCAACTGCTCCGCACTGGGGCGAGTTTCCGGGTCGGAGCAGATGCTCATCATCATGTCGGAGCCGGCGTTGGAGGTCATCATAATGACCGTGTTCTTGAAGTCGATATCACGACCCTCACCATCGCGAAGTGAGCCCTTGTCGAAAACCTGGTAGAAGATGTCTTGTACCCCAGGATGGGCTTTCTCGATTTCATCCAAAAGTACCACACTGTAGGGACGGCGGCGAACAGCTTCCGTTAGCACTCCGCCCTCGCCGTAACCGACATAGCCGGGAGGCGATCCCATCAGCAGCGAGACCTTATGCTCCTCCTTGAACTCCGACATGTTAATGACGGTCATGTTCTGTTCGCCGCCGTAGAGCAATTCGGCCAAGGTGATGGCGGTTTCGGTCTTGCCCGTGCCGCTCGTGCCAACCAACAGGAAAACACCGATGGGCCGGCGCGGGTCGGTCAGGCCGGCACGCGACGTGCGAATGCTCTGCGAAATAACCTCCAAGGCGTGGTCCTGACCCACGATTCGCCGCTGCATCGACTGCTTGAGCGCAAGAACCGCGCGGATCTCGTCCTTCACCATGCGGCCGACAGGAATACCCGTCCAGCCCGAGATGACCTCCGCAACCGCTTGGCCATCAACGCAAACCTGCATGAGCGGGTTCTCGCCTTGGATCTCTTTCAACTGAGCTTCTAAGCCATGAAGTTGACTGCGGAGCGATTCAAGCTGCTCTTGGGTAAGTGGGGGCGATGGCGGCGTCTGCGCTGCTTGGGTTTGAGGTGATTTGGCAGTCGCGACGGCGGGAGTTGCCGTAGCCGGTGGTTGTACCGACGCCTCCAATTGCTGGCGAATCGGCCGGATTTGCGCAACCAGCCCAGCTTCTTTCTCCCAACGGGCTTCTAGTTCCTTCAGCTCGGCCTCGGCGGCCGCTTTGGTCGCTTCTCGCTCGGCAAGTCGCTCGGAATGGTCGGTTCCAGCCGCAATTTCACGATTCAGAATATCGATTTCCAGACTCGCATGTCGGATCCGCCAGCGACATTCTTCCACGGCAGGTGGAACGGTCGATTGGCCGATTGCTACCCGGGCACTCGCCGTATCGATGAGGCTGATGGCCTTGTCGGGCAACTGGCGGCCACTGAGGTAGCGGTGCGAAAGCCGCACGGCCTGATCGATGGCTTCATCCAAGATCCGCACGTTGTGGTGTTTTTCCAGTGTCTCGCACAAACCGCGGACCATCTTAATGGCCGAATTCTCGTCAGGCTCTTCGATTTTGACGACCTGGAATCGCCGGGC
>JANXQG010000642.1 GCA_025356915.1 Planctomycetota bacterium
CTGCCGGTGCCGATCTCCAGCACGCGCTCGTTGCCCCGCAATGCTAGGGCCTGCGTCATCAATGCCACGATGTACGGCTGGCTGATCGTCTGCCCGCAAGCGATCGGCAAGGCCCGATCGGAGTATGCCTCGGCTCGTAACGACTCATCAAGGAACATCTCACGAGGAATCCGCGCCATGGCGTCACTCACGCGCGAATCGCAGATACCGCGGGCCTGGAGATGTTGCCGCAGCATGATCAGCTTGTCGTGTTGGAGTGCGGCGTCGAGCATGAGGGCCAAGGAAAGACGAATGACGAAACTTTGGATTGCGAATGCCTCCTTCGACATTCGTCATTCCAACTTCGTCATTATTTCCTACCCTCCTTCCCGCCAATCGACCAGGTGCAACTCGACATTGTGCCGCCCCTGGTAGCTATTGATCACGGGCCGAAAGGCGATGTCGAATGGCCGATTCAAGGCCATCATCGGTTCGGCCCATTCGGCCCCGCCAAAGGCCACGGCACGCAGGCTCATGCCGTGCTGCGATAGCCGCAAGGAGAGATGCCGCCCGCCCGCCCCGATTGCTTTGGGTGGGCCAGCCAGCGTCGCGCCTGTGGCACAGAGCAAAGGCCGAGCGTTGTGTTGTCCGAAGGGAGCGAGGCGCTCGATTTGGCAGACCGTCTTCATGGTGAATGCGCTCAAGGGAAACTCGGCGTCAATCAACAAGTCGGCCACCCGCTGCTGCTCACTGATCTCCGACGCGGCAACCTCGCAAAAAGCCGTGCGGAAGGCGTCGATCTGGTCTTCCTTGATCTTCAGTCCGGCTGCCGCCGCGTGACCACCGTGGGCCAGCAGACATTCGTCGCAAGTTTCCAAGGCCGCATGCAAATCAAATCCCGGAATGCTTCGCGCCGAGCCGACACCGGCCCGCGTACCCATCTGATCCAAGGAGATGAGCACTACGGGTCGATGATGTTTTTCGGCCAGTCGTCCAGCCACGATGCCGATAACGCCAGCGTGCCAGCCTCGCTCGGCGAGCACGAAGGCCGGATCGTCGGCTTCGTTGAAGTGCTCGTCGATCTGCTTCTTTGCGGCAAGCTGCATACTCCGCTCAATCGTCTGGCGACTGCCGTTGAGCTGGTCGATATATTGGGCTAACTCCAAGGCGCGATCGGGCCGATCGGTCACCAATAACTCCACGCCCAATTGGGCCTGGGCCAAGCGGCCGGCCGCATTCAATCGTGGAGCGAGCGAAAATGCGATGTCCTCGCTATCCAAGCGGGGCTTCCCATCGCCGTTGCTCTTAGGCTCAATCTTGGCAATCTTCATGAGCGTCGCCAGCCCCAGCGTTGGACAGCGGGCAAGGCTCTCTAGTCCGTGATACACCAGCACGCGATTCTCATCGACCAGCGGCACAACGTCGGCCACGGTTCCTAGGGCCGCCAATCCGACCGCTTGGACAAGGAAATCCCGCATGCGTGGACTGACCTTTTGCGCCCCGCTGGCCTGCTGGCAGAGTGCCCAGGCAACTTTCAAGGCAACCCCCGAACCGCTCAGGCCGCTGAATGGATAATTGCCAGGCAACTGCGGATGCACGATCACTGCCGCCTCAGGCAGTTGCGCGCCGATGGTGTGGTGGTCCGTGATGATCAGTTCCAGTCCGCACTCGCGGGCGACGACCGCTTCATCCACGGCGCTGATGCCACAATCAACGGTGATCATCAGTGACGCCCGGCCGTTACCCCACGATTGCACAGCCTCGCGGTTCAGCCCATAGCCTTCGTCGACGCGGTGTGGCACATAATAGCTGACTTCGGCTCCCAGCAACTTCAGGCAGAGATAGAGTACGGCGGTACCCGACATGCCATCGACGTCGTAGTCGCCATAAATCACGATCCGCTGCTTGGCCTGGACCGCGGCATGAATCCGCTGAGCAGCTTCGCGGCAGCCGGGCAAGGTCTCGGGATCATAGAGGTCCGAGAGCTTGGGATCGAGGAACGAACGGACCTTGGCCGGATCGGTGATGCCGCGGCAGATGAGCAACTGAGCAACCACATCCGGCACGCCCGCCGCGCGTTGCAACGAGGCGATGCTCACGGAATCGTGCGAACGAATATGCCATCGCTTGGCCATGATGAACGATCCGTCGTTGGTGGCCAACGGCCGGCCGCTTCGCAACCCTCTGCGAAGCGGCAGCGCGTACAGCTTACGGGCGAGATGCATTCTCTGCACCGTCGCGGTTTCTTCATTGAACGGATTTTAACGCTGGAACGGAATATATTCCGCTCTACAAAGGAGCTTACTTCTTCTTCTCGTTGTGCTCGGTATGCTTCCGGCACGTCGGACAGTACTTCTTGAGCGTCAGCTTCTCGCCGCCAGGCTTTCGCTTGAGCGAGTAATTATGCTCGCCGGTCTCTTTGCAGACGAGAAACACCGTTTCTGATTTTTTCTTACCCTTGGCCATCGGGGGAATACCTATTCAAAACTAGCTTGGTTGACAAACCGGCCATTATACACGATTGTGGTGATTTGGGAACAGGTGGGTGCTGGATAGCGAAGCATCGACTTTTGAAACACCCCTTTTGGCGTAAAGGACTTGCGATTACGGATGCAACAATGCCAGTACTCGCAAATCGTCCGTCAATCAGCTGGCTGTTCGTGCCAATGATACGTCCGCTCCAGGGCATGCCAGACGGCGCCGATGATTTGCCGCAAGGTGACGGTCTTGGACAGGACGAGAAACGCATGGGCCGAGCGAGCCTGCTCGATGAGCAACTCGTCACAGTGGGCCGACATCAAAATGCAGGGCAGCATCGCCTTGAACTGCTTGACCTGACGCAAGGTCTCCAGTCCGGTGAGCTTGGGCATGTGCATGTCCAATAGAGCCAAGTGTACTTCCTGGGTGCGAACGATATGCAGGGCCTCCTCGCCATCGCCTGCCAAAAGAATGCGAAAACCCCGCAGGGTAAAGACGCTTTCTAACGTCTCCCGAA
>JANXQG010000644.1 GCA_025356915.1 Planctomycetota bacterium
TGCTCGCAGGGTGCCAAGTTGCTGCGCAGCACGGCCCACGAAGTGCAAGTCTTGCTCAATTCAGGCACGCGTGTAGCGGCCTGCGTGGCCCCCAGCTTTCCCGCCGAGTTCGTCGACATCGACCACACGCAATTGGTCGGCATGTTGCGCGAATTGGGTTTCAATCTCGTCGTCGAGGTGGCGTTCGGCGCCGACCTTGTAGCCCGCGAGTACTGGGAACTCTTGCTGGCGTGCAACGGGAATCGCTATATCTCCACGACCTGCCCCGCGATTATCACTTATGTCGAGCGTTACTATCCGGAATTGGTTCCGTTTCTGGCTCCGATTGTCTCGCCGATGATCGCCACGGCCCGAGCCTTGAAAGAGATCTACGACAAGGAACTCAAAATTGTATTCATCGGGCCATGCATCGCCAAGAAGATGGAGGCCCAGGGCAATTCCGTGGCCGGCGAGATCGACGCCGCGATTACCTTTGCCGAGTTGCGCGAGTTGTTCGCCGCGGCGTGCATCGATCCGGACCTCGTCGAGCCGAGCGATTTCAACCCGCCCCAGGGTGGTGTCGGCGGCCTGTTTCCCATAAGCCGCGGCGTACTCCAAGCGGCCAACCTCCGCGAAGACCTCCTCACGGGCGAGATCGTGGCCACGCAGGGCCGCAGCCATGTGCTGGAAGCGATCAAAGAGTTTGCCGATGGCGATCTCGGCGCCAAGCTGCTGGAAGTGCTTTGCTGCGAGGGCTGCATCATGGGCGCGGGCTTGACCAACGACCTGCCCCTGTTCAATCGCCGTCGACGGGTGCGAACCTACGTGAACGCTCGCATGAAAACCTGCGACCACGAGTGCTGGCAGCACGACATGCAGGAAATGTCCCGGCTGGACCTGGGCCGCACCTTCCAGGCCAACGACCAGCGCATTCCCGTGCCGGCTCGCGGCGAGATCGAAGAGATCATGCACCGCATGGGAAAGTGGGTTCCCGCCGATGAACTGAACTGCGGAGCCTGCGGCTACGATACCTGCCGCGAACATGCCGTCGCGATCCACAAGCGGCTGGCCGAGACCGAGATGTGCCTGCCCCATACGATCGACCAGCTCCGCATGGCGCTGCGAGAAGTCGAATCGTCGCACGTCCAGTTGGCGGTCGCCCAGGAAGCCCTCTTGCAGTCGGAAAAGCTCGCCTCGATGGGCCAATTGGCCGCCGGGATTGCCCACGAAGTGAATAATCCCCTGGGCGTCGTGCTGATGTATGCTCATCTGCTGCTGGACGATTGCGAACCGCAGTCGAAGATGCGAGAAGACCTGGTGATGATCTCCGAGCAGGCTGACCGTTGTAAAAAGATTGTTGCCGGACTACTCCATTTTGCTCGACAGAATAAGGTCGTCCGCATTTCCAACGATCTCCGCGAGTTGATCAATCGCGCGATGCTCACGATTCCGGTCTCCGAGGACGTCACCGTCAACATCAAGCACGGTCTGGCCGATCCCATGGCGGAAGTCGATCGCGATCAGATCGTGCAGGTACTCATGAATCTGGTCAGCAATGCCCTGGCCGCCATGGAGAACGGGGGGGCGCTCACCATCGCTACGGAGGGCGATGAGCACAATGTCCGCCTTATTGTCTGCGACACGGGCGTGGGCATTCCCCCGGAAAACATCAAGAAGGTTTTCGACCCCTTCTTCACCACAAAACAAATGGGCAAAGGCACGGGCCTGGGCTTGGCCGTAACCTATGGCATCGTGAAAATGCACAATGGCGACATCCGCGTACAGTCGCAGGCCGACCCGGCTGCCGGACCGACCGGCACCACCTTCACCGTAACCTTGCCGCGCAAGGAATAGTTTGTAGGTCAGGCTTTCCAGCCTGACAATGAACCGGACAAGGTCAGACTGGAAAGCCTGACGTAGGTAGAATAATCAAGGGAGAAAACCATGACGGATACCGAAGTCAAACGAACCGTGTTACTTGTGGATGACGACGAAGATTTCCTGTTCCAGCACCGCCTGCACCTAGAAACTGCCGGGTTCAATGTGTTGGTGGCTCATGGTTCAAAGGAAGCCGAGGCCATCTTGGCTCAGCAGCGGCCCGATCTGGCCGTCATCGACGTGATGATGGAAAACCCGGATGCGGGCTTTACGCTATGCCATCGCATCCGCAAACGGGACGCCTCGATTCCCGTGATCCTGGTCACTTCGGTTAACAGCGAAACGGGCCTCGACTTCACCCTCTCGACGGACGAACAGCGATCCTGGATCAAGGCGGACGCGTTCTTGGCCAAGCCGATTCGTTTTGAGCAACTCATGCGCGAGATCGATCGGGTCTTCAGCCGACCTGCGGTGAAAGTTTAGGAATGCAATGGATACTTTGCGGGTTCTGGTGACTGATGACGAACTGGGCATGCGGATGGGCGTTACTCGCACGCTGCGCGATTTCTCCGTGTGCGTGCCCGACGTCAGCGGCAGCGTGACCTTCACGGTCGATCAGGCGGAGTCGGGCGAAGAAGCCCTGGAGAAAATCAACCGCAACCCGCCCGACATTCTTCTACTCGATCACAAGATGCCGGGTATCAGTGGCCTGGACGTGCTCGATCGCTTGGCCGATCGTGAAACCGACATGCTGACGATCATGATCACGGCCTACGCATCGATCGAGACGGCCGTGGCCGCGACGAAGCGCGGGGCCTACGACTTTCTGGCTAAGCCGTTTACGCCCGACGAGCTGAAGAGTACGATACGCAAGGCAGCCGCGAGGCTGATCCTGGCTAAACAAGCCCGGCGGCTCGCTGAGGAAAAACGCCGCGTCCGCTTCGAGTTCATCCGCGTACTCGGGCACGAGCTGAAAGCTCCGCTGAATGCCGTGGCTGGCTATCTCGACATCCTGCACAATCATCAACTGGGCGACAACTTAGCCGTCTATGACGAGTTGGTCACCCGCAGCCTCACTCGCATGGATGGCATGCGGAAGTTGATAGCCGACCTGTTGGACCTCACCCAGATTGAATCGGGCGAGAAAAATCGCGAGCTGGCTCAGGTCGATCTGGCCGTGGCCGCCGCCTCGGCCATCGAGGCCG
>JANXQG010000667.1 GCA_025356915.1 Planctomycetota bacterium
CCCAGGCGTCATCATGATCGCCGAGGAATCGACCGCCTGGCCGGGCGTCTCGCGACCCACGTACCTCGGCGGACTCGGCTTCGACTTCAAGTGGAACATGGGTTGGATGAACGATACGATTCGTTATTTCCGGCACGAACCGATCCACCGCAAGTATCACCACGACGAGCTGACATTTAGCCTGATCTACGCCTTCCACGAAAATTTCGTCCTGCCGCTCTCGCATGACGAAGTGGTCCACGGCAAGGGTTCACTCCTGAACCAAGCACCGGGCGACCTATGGCAGAAGTTTGCCAACCTGCGGCTGCTTTACAGCTACATGTGGACACACCCGGGCAAGAAGCTCTTGTTCATGGGCTGCGAGTTCGGCCAGTGGAACGAGTGGAACTTTGACACCAGCCTGCAATGGGATCTGTTGCAGTGGTCTTCGCACCAGGGGTTGCAGAAGTGCGTCGCCGATCTGAACCGCCTCCTCTGCCGCGAGAAGGCCCTGCACGAAATTGACTTCGACTACCGAGGCTTCGAGTGGATCGATTGTCACAACCACGAAGACAGCACGCTGAGCTTCCTTCGCCGCGGCAAGGATCCGAGCGATTATTTGATCGTCTGTAATAACTTCACGCCCGTCGTGCGGCCGAACCATCGTCTGGGCGTGCCCGAGGCCGTCTGGTTTCAGGAGATATACAACAGCGACTCGACGTTCTACGGCGGCAGCGACGTGGGCAACGGCCCCGGCGTGAAGGCCGAGCCAATCGACTGTCACGGCCGCCCGGCGTCCATCACCATCACCCTGCCACCGCTAGCTACCATGGTCTTCAAACCACAACGCTAAACAATCCTTGGGACCGGCGAATCAATAAGTGTCGGGTTTTCGGAACGTACTCATCTCGCTCCGCGAGATGAGTACAGTTATTGATTCGCCGGTCCTTAGAACCTATATGTCGCTTGTCCCTTCACGTTGATTGGCGCCCCAGGGAATACCTCGTACTGGTTGATCGAACTGGTGTAATACACCGTGTCGAAGAGATTCTCGACGAAAAGACTCACATTGAGACTACCGCGGCGATAGTAGACCCCGGCATCCCATCGGGTATAGCTGGGCAGGACCAGCGAAGAATAGTAGTCACCTAGCCGATCGCCGACATAAACCACGCCCAGACCGACGCCCAAGGTGCGGCATGCGTTATCGATCAGATTATAGCGAGACCAGACGCTGGCCGTGTCGTAAGGCACGCCCAATGCCCGCTGGCCTTCGATAAACGGATTCGTGGGGTCGCTGAGCTGTGTGTCGGTATAGGCGTAGTTGGCCAGCAGGCTCCACCGCTCCGTCAAATTGCCCACGGCCAATAGCTCCACGCCTTGGCTCCGTTGGCTGCCAATCTGTTCCAGGCTGAAACCATCGGGTAGAAACACGGAGACGTTTTCCTTGACGATGTAGAACCCTGCGGCGGCGAGGGTCAAACTCTCCGTCGGCTTCATCTTGATGCCGCCTTCCCAGATCTGGGCAAACTCGGGCTTGAGCGGCCCAGTCTCGAGATATGGCCCACCATTGGGCGGATCGAACGATTCGGCATGCATGGCGTAGAACGAGAGCTTTTCCGGCACCGGTTCGTAGATCAGGCCGACGCGCGGCGTTCCGACGTCGAACTGCTCGACGCTCTTCGTCGGGCCGAAGGCTGGCTGGAAAGAGCGGTTGAAAATCACGTCGGCGTGATCGTAACGCACGCCGGCCAGCACCTTCCAATGCTCGGTCACGTCAACCAGATCCTGGAAGTAGAAGCCGTAGTCCGCCTGGTAGAAGGTCGAATTGAAGACCAGCGGCTCGAAGACAGGCGACGGCACGGTGTTGTAGACTGGGGCGTTACCATTGATCCCCAGCGGATCGAAGTATTGCAGCGAACTGGCGGCATGGAACTTGTTTGAATTGAACCACCCCTCTTCCGTTCCGGCAACGACATGGTGGGTCATGCTTCCGATTTGCAGGTTGCCGGCGAGGTTCGCAGTGAGCGACTGGTACTGCTCGTTCAGCGGATTGATGTCCTGACGCGACCGGTAAAAGTAACCCGGCGGCAGGGGCTGCACGAATTCCACATACGGCAGCGGTGCCGCAGGGATCGTGGCCGACGACTCCGCGTTGTAGAACAGCGAATAGCCGCCGATCTTTACCGCCCAATCGTCGTCCAAGCGGTGATTGAAAACGAGCGATTGCCGATAGTCCTGGAAATGTTGAAAATCGGTTGGCTCACCCAGGAAGCGGCTGATGGGCATGGTCAACTGGCCGTTGATGGCGGCCACGCCGGTGTCGTAGCGACGTCGGTCGGTCACGAACTCGCCTTCCCAAGTGAGCGAAGTGTCGGAATCGATCAGCCAAGTGACTGCGGGGGCGACAAACGTACTTTCGTTGTAACCGAAGTCGCGGAAACTTTCGCCATCTTGATAGGCCGCGTTGATCCGATAGAGCAACGAGCCGTCGGCATTCATCGGACCAGTGCTATCGACCGTGTATCTTTGCAGCCCAAAGCTGCCAAACTGGACGCTGGCCTCTTGCATCCGCTCGGGCAGCGGCTTCTTCGTGATCAAGTTCACTGTCCCCGAAGGCTGGCCCGCGCCATAAATCACCGAGGCGGGACCTTGCAGAATCTCAACTCGATCGACATTCGCAAAGTCGCGGGGAGTGAAGGTTGGATCGAGGAATCCGTCCTTGCGGTAGCTGCGCGAAGTGACCAGAAAACCGCGGAGGAAGAAGGCATCGGTCCGCCGCTCGTCGTTTACCTTGACCGCGCCGGCCACGTTGCGAAGCAGGTCGTCAACACGAATCACCTGCTGGTCGTTGAGTACGGCCTGGGGGACCACGCTGACCGTGGCCGGGACATCCATTTGCGGCACGTTGATCAGCGTGCCCGCGGTCGAAAAATCGGCCGAATAGCCCCGAGTCGGCGGGCTTTGGAAGATTGTGCCATTGAGGATTGAGCCGATGCCCGGTCCAGACGGTTCCACCGCAGGCGCGGGAGTATCGCGCTGGCCGATAACTTCGGTCTCCGGTAGTCGAGGCGGCGAAGATTTTTCCGCACCACCGCGGTTAGGCTCCGAAGCCTGTAGGGTGGCCGCAAATACAAAAACCAAAACGGACAAAAAGCTGGAAAGCGATCGGACCACGACGAACTCCCTGGCATGAATACTATCCGGCGCAGGACCCTACGATCCGATTTATCGTCGCGTTGCGACCATTTCAGGTATCGAAAGCCGTGGCAGGCCGAGCGAGTGGCGAAGTTTGCGGCCGGAATCTTCAGAACAAGCGTCAGAGGCCGCACAGCTTAACAATAATCGGGTAGCATGGTGTATAATGGCAGAAACGCAAGGACGAGGATCAAATGACACTTAACGTCCAAATCGTTCGTCTACTCGCGGCGGTAATCATCTCACTTGCCTTGCTGGAGTCGATTGTTGCCGTACTTTGGATAGCGGCCTTAATTTGGCGCGGGCTTATCCAGGTAAGCTGGCAATTACAGAATATTCCGGTCTTCTCAGCAATGCGATGGCATTACTACGGGACAAAGGCAAGTCGCTTCCTTGCTCTTCTCGTCCTCCTTCCTCTCCCAGGCTGCTGGGCCTCCTCCGGCCCAGAGGTCGTTGTCTATACGGCCCTGGACGAAAGATTTTCTAAACCGATCTTCGAAGATTTTACCAAAACCACCGGTATCGCCGTCCGGCCGAAGTTCGATGCGGAATCAACCAAAACCGTCGGCCTAGCCAACGCGATCATTGCCGAGGCCGCCCGGCCGCGATGCGATGTTTTCTGGAATAATGAAATCCTCCTCACGCTGCGATTGGCCCGGAAGGGGCTGTTGGATGTCTATTGTCCGAAAATTGCCGAACGCTATCCGGCAATGTATCGCTCGAAAGATGGCCTCTGGCACGGCTTAGCCGCCCGGGCGAGGATTTTGTTGGTCAATATTCGGCGGACGCCGAAGGAACAGTGGCCACGGTCGATCACCGATCTGACCGACACCAAGTGGAAAGGGCGGATCGGCATGGCCAAGCCGCTTTTCGGCACCACGGCTACCCACGCTGCCTGCCTGTTTGCGGCCTGGGGCGACGAGAGGGCACAGGAGTTTTTCGACAAACTCAAGGCCAACGAGGTCAAAATACTCTCAGGCAATAAGCAGGTGGCTCGGGCGGTCTCCCTTGGCGAGATCGATTTTGGCATCACCGATACCGATGACGCTCATGAAGAGATTCTGGCGGGTATGCCCGTCGAGATCATCTACCCGGACCAGGGCGAAGGGCAGATTGGCACACTTTATATTCCCAATACTTTAGCCGCGATCAAAGGTTCACCACACACGGCTGAAGCCCATAAGCTGATCGATTACCTCCTTTCGCCGCAGATCGAGGCTAGGCTGGCCCAAGGCCCCAGTGCTCAGGTGCCGCTGAATCCCGACGTGACCGCCCAGCCGCCGATCGAGACCCCGCGGACGATCCGGGCGATGCAGGTCGATTTTGAAAAAGCGGCCGAGAAATGGGAGGACGTGGCGAAGTTCCTCCGCGAGCGGTTTGCGTTGTAGAAAAAGATCGAAAATAACTTGTGGGCGCAAATGTGCAAATTCCCTCCTCACTCCCCGCCCTTCAACTTTACTTGTGGCAATTCCTTCCAACGGCTCGACTCATAATGCTCGATGCGTCCACGGGGTGATCGTGTGACCATGGCGGTCATGCCCGGTATTTCATCGATGAGCTTCAAACCCATCTCCGGCCCTAACACGCCGACGGCCTTGCTGATGGCGTCGGCGGCCATGCCGGTGGTGGCGACGACCATCACGCGGCAATGATCGGTCAACGCCATGCCGGTCCGCGGATCGACGACGTGGGAATAACGCTTGTTGGCAATCTCGACATACTGAACGACGTCGCCCGACGTAGAAACGGCCACGCGGGAAAGTTCGAGGTAGCTCAGCGGCTCGTCCTGCGGATTCTCCAGCGGCGGGATGCCAACCCGCCAACCAGCGCGGCCCGGCGGTGGATCGCCCAACCGCACGTCGCCGCCCGCTTCCACCAGGGCTTGGGTGATGCCGTGCCGCTGGATCACGGCCAAGGCCTCGTCCATGACGTAACCCTTGGCAATTCCACCCAAGTCGATTCGCATCCCTTTCTTGAGAAGTTCGACCGTTTGGTGTTCGGCATCCAGCTTAATCAACTTGTAACCCACCAGTTCTCGTGCCTGTCGCAATGCCTGGGGCGAGGGAAGTTCCTTCTGCCGCCGCGCCCGCCGCCAGAGTCGCACCACTGGGCCAACGGTCACATCGAACGCCCCTCCACTCTGCCGGGAAACCTGTTGGGCATGTTCTAACACTTTCCACAATTCGGGGCTGACTCGCACGGCCTTCCCCTCCCCTGAGGTATCGCAGAGCCGCCTCAACTCGCTTTCCGGATCATAATCGCTGAGGATTCCGTTGAGAGCGTGGATCCGGGAAAAAGCAATTTTGGCCGCCGCAGTTGCGGCCTCAGCGTCGGGAGAATATAATACAATCTTGACCGTAACGGCCATTTCGATCTGGGTGTACTCCAAACGGCGAAGTGCCGGTTGGCCCGTCGCCGGTTCGTCCATGGCCGCAGCCGACGTTCCCACCCCAAGTAATACCACTCCAACTACTCGGCCGAGCAGCGTTTTTTCCCACCCAGTCGGTCGGGCCGAGCGTTCTCTGATTTCGACTTGTTTCATAGTAGCAGCCATTGAGGTTTCCATGATTCGATTATTCTCTATTCGCAGCCTGTGGCAAAGTGCTTTTTGGATTCTCGCGATTCTCGCCTTGGTCAGCCTTGTAGCCGACTTGCACTGCACAATTGTGTTCGCATCCGACAAACCGGCAGTAACAACTTCATCGAGTGCAAAGGGTTTTGATCCTGCGATTCGCCTTCCGAATGCCGTCGACAAGCCGGTGGTGAAATCGCCAGGCGCAATGGGCGGCCTGCCCAGCAGCGCTGAATTAGAGCAGATTGCCGAGGCCAAGGCAAAACTTCTCGCCCGGCCGACACCCGAGTGGATGCCGAATCCGGTGCTCGAAATTCCCGAGGCCAATGCCACCGACTCGGCCAGCATGAAGGCATACAACGAGCAAGTGCCTGGCACCGACTCGAAGTTCAAGATGGTTCCCATTCCCGGCGGTTCGTTCATGATGGGCAGCCCGGCGAAAGAAAATGGGCATCAGCCGGACGAAGCCCCGCAGCACGAAGTTTCGGTTGACCCTTTCTGGATGGAAGAACATGAGGTCACCTGGGCCGAATATGAGTTGTGGGCATTGAACCTCGACAAGCAGCGGCGAAAGTTCAATAAGACCGAGATCACCGAGCGAGACAAGGTGGTCGACACGGTAGCCGTGCCGACGAGTCCCTATCAAGAAATGTCGTTTGGCATGGGCAAGGAAGGCACTCCGGCGATATGCATGACGCAGTTTGCCGCGAAAGTCTACTGCCGCTGGCTCTCGGCCAAGACGGGCCGTTACTACCGCCTGCCGACCGAGGCCGAATGGGAATACGCCTGCCGCGCTGGAAAGTCGACCGCCTACAGTTTTGGCAACGACCCTGCCAAACTCGGTGAGTATGCCTGGTATACCGAGAACAGCGACGACAAATACCATCGCATCGCCATGAAGAAGCCCAACCCATGGGGCTTGTACGACATGCACGGTAACGTCTCGGAGTGGGTCATCGACCAGTATACGACCGACTTCTACGGCAAGACCGCCGGGAAGTCCAACCCGTTGGCCGCCTGTACCAAGGAGTTTGGACGCGTGGTCCGTGGCGGCTCTTGGGACGACGACCCCGAGAAGTGCCGTTCGTCAACGCGCCGAGCCTCGGAAAAGGACTGGAAGAAGCAAGACCCGCAAATTCCCAAGAGCATCTGGTATCTGACCGATGCAACGTTTGTCGGCTTCCGCGTCATCCGTCCGCTGCGGATACCGACGGCTGCGGAGGCGATCAAATACGAAGTCGATGAAGATCAATTGACGGCTTACAAAGATTATGTAATGGCGCAGGCCAATAAACAGTGAAATCACACTTTCCACCTCGTTTTTCCCCTCACCCCCCATTTAGGAGCTTTCCATGAGTGACTCGAAACTTGCAGCGCGGCGTACTTTTCTGAAGGGCACGACGGCCGTGGCCGCCGGGCTGACGCTTTCCAGCCTCGCTCGCTCGGCCCATGCGGCCGGCAGTGACAAGATCAAGGTGGCCCTCATCGGCTGCGGCGGTCGTGGCAACGGGGCCATCGATAACTGTCTCGACGCCAACCCCTCCATCCATGTAGTGGCCGTAGCCGATGCCTTCGAGGCACCTGCTACCAATGCGGCAAAGAACCTCAAACGCAGTCGGCCCGATCGCGTCGATATTCCGGCCGAGCGCGTCTTCGTCGGACTGGACGCCTACCAAAAGGCGATCGATTGCGGTATCGACATGATCGTCACGGCGACGCCGCCGGGCTTCCGCCCCTTCATTTACAATGCGGCAATCAAGGCCGGCAAGCACGTCTTCATGGAGAAGCCCTGCTGCGTCGACGCCCCAGGCTTCAATCTGCTCATGGAAACCAACAAGCTGGCTGAGGAAAAGGGCCTCAAGGTTGGCGTCGGTTTCCAGCGCCGCCATACGCCCCAGTTCATCGAAACCATCGAAAAGATCCATGACGGTGCGCTCGGCAAGCTCATTC
>JANXQG010000675.1 GCA_025356915.1 Planctomycetota bacterium
CTCCCCGCTCCCTGCTCCCAGCTCCCTGCTCATACACCGCTTCGCGCACCACGGGCGGGCGGCCGTCGTGGAGGAACTCCATCGAGAGGTTGGCCACCTCTTGGTCGTGATATTTCAACACCAGCCGGCCTGTGGGCACGAACTGGCCGATGACCGTGGCCTCGACGCCTTCGGACGCACAAAGCGCGATCAGCTCCTCGACCTTCTCCGGCGACACGCTGACCACCATCCGCTCCTGGGCCTCGGAGATCCATATCTCGGTATAGGAAATACCTTCATACTTCAACGGCACGCGATCGAGCCAGACCTCGGCCCCGATCTTCTCACCCATCTCGCCCACGGCACTGGAGAAACCGCCGGCACCGCAGTCGGTCACTGCGGTATAAAGCCCTCGATCGCGGGCGACCAGGAGCACGTCGAGGACCATCTTTTCCGTGATCGCGTTGCCGATCTGCACCGCGCCGCCGGAAACGGTTTCGCTCTCGTGATGCAGTTCGGCCGAGCTGAACGTGGCACCGTGGATACCGTCGCGGCCGGTCCGTCCACCGATAGCCACGATCCTATCGTTGGGCAGCGTTTCTTTGAACGACATGTCGCGAGGAATCAGCCCAACGGTGCCGCAAAAGACCAGCGGGTTACCCAAGTAACGCGGATCGAAGTAGACGGCCCCGTTCACCGTCGGAATGCCCATGCGGTTGCCGTAGTCGCGGACTCCGGAGATGACACCTTTGGCCACGCGGCGAGGATGAAGTACGCCGGCGGGGATCTGTTCCAGCGGCGTGTCGGGCGGAGCGAAGCAGAATACGTCGGTATTGCAGACCGGTTTGGCACCCATGCCCGTGCCCATCGGGTCGCGGATCACGCCACCAATGCCCGTGTTGGCCCCGCCGTAAGGCTCCAGGGCCGAAGGGTGATTGTGGGTTTCGACCTTGAATACCACGTTGTACTCATCGTCGAAGCGAATAATGCCAGCGTTGTCGCGGAAGACACTCACGCACCAGTCGTCAGCACCGAGATCCTGGCGAATCTTCTCTGTGGCGGCGAAAATTGTCTCACGGAGCATGTTCTGAAAGTTGCGCTCGCCCGACTGTTGGACGGATTGGCAATCCGTCTTACCAGATTCATCGCGATAGTGAATCCGGCCGGCGAGCGTCTTGTGGCTGCAATGCTCGCTCCAGGTCTGGGCAACGGTTTCCAGTTCGGCGTCGGTCGGGTCGCGGCCGAGCTTCTGAAAATAAGCCCGGATCGTCTGCATTTCGACCACCGAAAGATAAAGCTGTCCCTGGCGGCTCAAGACGAGCAGGGCCTCGTCGTCCATCGTGCGAATCGGTACGGTGGTCAGGCGGAAGTTGTAAGCAGCCCCCAGTTCCAGATGACGGAAACCCAAGGGGCCGACGATCACCTGCTCGATGGCGTCATTGGCCAGGACTTTTGCACACAGCATGCTAATGCGGTCGGGGGCGATGCCCTCGATCCAGTACTTCTTCAGTGTGCGGACTACCTCGGCCTTCAGTCCAAAATCTTCGATCGCCGACATCACGCTTTGGGCCACGGGGTCCATTACGCCAGGCTTGGAAAGAACGTGGACGAGTAGGGGGCGGAAGGCGGAGGATGGCCGGACGTTCACCTCGTCCGGAGTAAGCTTCTCCGGAATTCGATTTAGCTCTTCATCTCCCACCTGCGCTATGATCGCCCTTTCGACAACGCGATCGGTAAGCAGTTCCAAGGCGACGCGCTGGGCCTGACAGCGGTCCCAATCGGCCTGGATCAGGTAGCTACGAGCGGCGGCAACCTTCAGATCGCCGGCCAGTCCAAGTTCAGCAGCCGCCGTAGAAATGGGCCGGCCCAGTAGGTCGGGCTGGCCCGGGGCGGGGTAGATGTCAACTTCCCAAAGCATCTCGGTTCTTCTTCGCCGTTGTGAGGAATCTTTCCAAGGCGGCTTCATCGCTGCTGCGAATCGCCGTATGCAATGCCTGAAGCTGGGCATGATATTGCTCCAACGACTTCAGCACGTTCTCCCGATTTTGCATGAGGATCTGCTTCCAGAGGTTTGTATCGCCCGAGGCCAGCCGCGTCGTATCCAACAGACCCGTGCCAGCCAGCCGGAAATAGTTCTCCGTAACCGTATTCGCCAGGGCTGCGGCCGCCATGTGGGGCAGATGGCTGGTGATGGCCAACGCACGATCGTGCTCCTCGGGCGACATCCGTACGACAATCGATCCGAGGCCCTGCCAGAACTCCTCCAGCATGTCGTAATCTTCCGCCCGGGTGTTCTTCGTCGGGGTAATCACGGTGACGCGGCCATCGAAAAGCTCGGCCGTGGCGTAATTGGCTCCGGTTTTCTCGCTGCCGGCGATGGGATGGCCGCCAAGGAAGCGACATCCTCGAGACAATTGGTTGTCCAGTGCGGCGACGATCTGCTGCTTGGTGCTGCCGGCGTCGGTAATGAGTGCTCCCTCGGGGCAGTGCCGCGCAGCCTCCTGCACGAGATCAGCGATCTGGGCCACGGGGGTGCAGACGATCACCAGCTCGGCCTGAGCCACTCCTTTGGCTAGATCGATTGTGGTATGCGTGATGGCTCCAGCTCGTCGGGCAATCCGCAGGCTGACCTGGCGGCGACCGATACCGATGACGTTTTCCGCCAAATTTCGTTCGCGCAGGGCCAAGCCGATTGATCCTCCAATCAACCCCACGCCGACGATAGCCACATTTCCAAGTCGTTTCATCGATCAATCCCGGCAGATGCGCAGAATAGTGAGACTGTATTGTAACAAAACATGGGCGGTGTCGGGCAGGGGGAGCAAGGGGGAACAAGGGCCACGGATGAAACACGGATAAGAGGGGAGGGGAGAATACAGACCGTATGGGGGAGATCGCAGCGAGCCCCACCATTTTTTTACCTCCTCCTGCGCTGTGAGAGCGTTCGCAGGATTGCATCGAGTACCGTATCGAGGTGCTTGCCCAAGTCTTCGGCGAGGAAACGCAGCACGAAATACCCGTTTTCCTGTAACAGAACGTCTTTGCGTCGGTCGCGACGGTAGGCTTCCACATTGTCCAGATGCTGATGGCCATCGAGTTCGATGGCAAGGCTACCGTCTGCCCACAGCAGATCGACTTCCATTTGCCCCCAGTTATCAAAGGGAATCGACAACTGGGCGTTGAGACGGAACAGCCCGGCGGATTCAGGCAGCGTCTCAAGCCGACGATAGAGGAATGCCTCGCTGGCACTCCGCGCACGGGCAACACCTTCCGTGTCTGATGAGACCGCCTGTGCCACGGAGACGAACAACCTAGCCAGTGGCAAGTCGAGCCCGTCACGAATGAGTCGCCGCACGCTGACTGCATACTCACCCTTCCACTGGGGGTCCACGGGCAGTGGAACCTCAGCGGGCCAGCCTGGCACCGCACTGGCAGGCAACAAGATCGTATATCCTACCGCCTCATAGCCTCGGCAGCGCCGATCGAACATCCGGGCCAGCATGGGCACATTCAGGTCGGCGTAATCGTAGACGCGGACTTCGCGTTTGCTGTGGAATAGACGATGCAATCGGCCGACGTACTGCGCAATCGTCCCTCGCCAGGATACCGGCAGCGTCAGAAATAAGGTATCCAGCCGGGCGTCGTCAAAACCTTCTCCGATATATTTTCCGGTGGCGAGTAATACCCGCTGCTCGTTCTCGGGGATGGCCGCCAGCCGAGCGATGATCGCCTGAGCCTCCTTGGGTCTAATGCCGCCGCGAAGCACAACCAAGTGGCGAATACTCGGTGATAATTGAGCAGCCAGGTAATCGAGATGCTCATTG
>JANXQG010000677.1 GCA_025356915.1 Planctomycetota bacterium
GCCGTCCACCGATTCCACTTCAGAATAGGTGTAGAGCTTGATATTCGGATGCTGGCCGCACTCGACCATGCGCGGGGTCAGAATGCACTGCGAGCAGTCCAGGGTGGGGAAAGTTTCGCTCAGGCCGGCCATCTTGCCGCCGATCGAAGGCTCGCGTTCCACAAGCACGACCTGGTATCCCGCGTCGGCAATGTCCAGGGCTGATTGGATTCCGGCCACACCACCGCCAATGACCATCGCCCGGCGGGTCAGCGGGATTTCGATCGGGGCCAGGGCATGGTTATATCGCGTCTTGGCCACGGACATCGAGACCAGGTCGATGGCCTTGGCGGTTGCCTGCCGGCGATCTTGATGGACCCACGAGCATTGCTCGCGGATATTGGCCATTTCGACCAGGTAGGGATTCAGTCCTTCCTTCTCGGCCGCCTTGCGGAAGGTACGAAGGTGCATGTGCGGCGAGCAGGAAGCAACGACAACGCCGGTAAGATGTTCCTCGGTAATTTTTCGGCGGATCGTGGCCTGCCCCGGTTCCGAACACATATATTTGCAGGTCATTGCACAAGCAACCCCCGGCAACTCGCCGGCGGCTGCCGCAACTTGCTCGACATCGACGGTGCGGGCGATATTCTCGCCGCACCAACAGACAAACACGCCGATTCTGGCCATGGTATCCTTACTGTACTACTTCTTCACCACGAAATGCCGGTCAATCCCCAATATCTTCTCGTCGATCCCCAACGCCAAACCGATCAGGTCCGAAAGATAATAGACGACCAGATCGTGCCGAACGCCGAATCGACGCTCGATGTCGGCTTGCTTCATGTCGAGGTTGACGTGGCACATTGGACAGGCAACCACGATGCATGAGGCATTGTGGGCCGCGGCGTCGCTGAGTATCTTGTGGGAAAGATTCAGCACGGTCTCCTCGTCGGCCAGCGTCATGCCGGCGCCGCAGCACTCGGTCTTGTAGTTCCAATCGACCGGATCCGCGCCCAAGGCTGCCAAGAGCGTTTCCATGCTGCTGGGTTGCTCGCAGTCATCGAACTGAACATCTTGCGGTGGGCGAGTCAACAGGCAGCCATAGTAACAGGCCGGACGAAAACCATTCAGCGGCCGCACAACCTGCCGCACGATCGCATCCAGATTGATCTTCTGCACGACCTGAATTAGGTTCAAGACCCGCGTGCTGCCATCCACCTCAAGCTCGACAATTTCGGAGATTTCTTTTCGTAGCCGCGAGCAGGCCGCCAAAGCCCGATTGGCACGCAGCAGCTCCATCGAGCACATCGGACAGGGGGCCAGGAGTTCGGTCATTCCGTCGCGCTTGGCCAGCGCAAGGTTCCGTGCCGGCAGCGCGACGGCCAACTTGTGATTGAGCGAATGGGCTGCCGTGGCACCGCAACAAATCCAGTCGTCCAACTCCCGTAGGCCAACCCCCAGCTTGCCCAGACAAGAACGGACCGACGTTTCGTAGTCGTTCGACGACCCGTGCAGGGCACAACCGGGATAGTAGCCGATTTCCATGATTTACCTCTTCTCCCCGGACATGCACCGCGCGAAAATACGGCTCACGACTCCGCAGTCCTTCACACGCTGGCCGCCGAAGTGCAGCTTGCCGCGTTGCATGAGTTTTGGGGCCAAGAGTGAGTCTTTCATCAAAGCCCGCAGACTGCGATCGTGAAGAAATGCCCGCAGCTTGAAAACACCTACGAGTTCCAGTTCCCGCAGGCGACCGTTGCGGCGTACGTTGTCGAGGAACGCCTTCTGGAAGAGAACCGTTCGCTGGCGAGCCTCTGGCACGGCGCCGCGCTCGAACGCGATCTGCCGCAGGGCATCCATCACGCCCGCACAATCGACCGATTTTGGACAGCGCGCCGTACACGTCATGCACGACACGCATTTCCAGATCGACTCGGCACGCATTGCCTTCTCGGCATGGCCTAACTGCACAAGACGAATCAGCCGGTTCGGCAAAACGTCCATGGCATCGGCCATCGGGCAGCCGGCCGAACACTTGCCACACTGATAGCAATCTCGCAGGCTCGTGCCGGAGAGTTGTTCGATGCCGAGTTCGTCCGTTGTGGCGGTGAGCGTCATGGTTGCTTATCGGTGAGTGGGCTGCGTAGGGTGTGGATCAAACGTAGGGTGGGCCGAGTGGGCCTCGTTGTTATACACAAGTCTTTGAGCGACCCCATCCAGCTTGCTGGATGGTGAAGAAGGTTGGTCAGCTAGCCCATGTTCGCGATTAGCCAATCAACCTACTTCACCATCCACCAAGGTGGATGGGGTAGTGTTGGTCTTTGTTCTCCATTTTAGCCATTCAACCTTATTCACCATCCGGGCAAGCCGGATCG
Source organism: Planctomycetota bacterium (assembly GCA_025356915.1). Taxonomy (GTDB): domain Bacteria; phylum Planctomycetota; class Planctomycetia; order Pirellulales; family Thermoguttaceae; genus JANXQG01. Next base: position 2,355 of record JANXQG010000677.1, read on the forward strand.
GGTTCAAACGATGTGTGTAACAACATGGTGGCCCCGGGCGGTTTCCTGCCTAAGGCTCCACAGACCCAAACGAGTGAATTCGTTAAGTTCGTTCGTATGGGGACTCGTTTCACTCGGCCCACTCTACATCAGCAACTGGACATCTCGCGAACCAGATGCGTGGCCAGGGCATCGTTGGTTTCGGGATCGAAATTCAAAATGCCGCCCTCGCCGCCGCAGGCTGGCTGCACAATCAGTGCCACGACCTTGTCGCCCCCTTTACCGGAAAGCGAGACAAATTCGCCCTTGGTATCGCGGAGCAAACTGCCCGGCAGCCTGCCTTGTTCGCCCGTCGTGAGCACGATCACGCGATCGCAGCGCTGGGCAATGCTGACGAGGTTCATGGGCGTAATCGAGGTCTCTTCAGGGGAACTCTCCATGGGAAAGAGTTTGGCGACAAGCTTCTGATGAATCAGCCGTCCCAAACCTTCCTCTCGTCGCAATAGTCCTGGGGCGATCTGCAATCGCACCCGCGTACCGTTGCGGTTGGTGATGGCAATGCTGTTCAGCGGCTGGGCGATCTCGCGATGGCGATCGCAACGTGCGGCGCTCGACTGGCAATGAAACGCGGCGTCCAGGATCTCGGCCATCTCGTTGTCGGCGAATGGCTCGACCGCATAGTAGAAGATGCGTCGCAGCCGATAGGCCGCTTCGTGATTCGCATTGGCCGATGCCACGACGATCACTTTGGCCCCGGGGCACGCACCGTTGATCAGTCCAACCGTGACCGGCCCTTCGTCGCCAATCGCTGAACCATCGAGAATCACGATGGGAGCGTCCACTTCGTTCAGAGCGGCACTCAATTGAGTCCAATCCGTGGCCCTCTGCACCCCACAGCCAAGGCTGCTTAGCTTGCTTGCCTGGGTATGCGCACTGATTGCGTCGGGATTATACAGGGTGACGCGCCTTGCCAGGCAGTTGCCGGCTTCGTCTTCGGATCGCGTGGCACTGATACAGGCAATCCATCCCTTTTGGCACGGGTCGCTCAGAAGGAGTGAAGGGTCTTGCTTCAAAGCCTCGTTGACCGCGACAACCACGCCCGACAAAGGCGAGGGGATGAGTTGTTGCGGTTTGTCGGCCACGGCTACGGCGGCCAGCGGCAGCC
>JANXQG010000686.1 GCA_025356915.1 Planctomycetota bacterium
CAGGCTTTCTAGCCTGACGAACAAGTCAGGCTGGAAAGCCTGACCTATGCCTTTGGCGATTGACGGAACCTGGATTGCTCCCTATATTGAAGGGATTGGTGGCAGTGCGAGAAGACCTAAAAGGAGTACAGTCATGAGTTCCGGTGATGGTGCAGGCGTACAGTTTGCCACGGGGCGAGGCAGGGACTACCCGGCCATTCGTCAGTTCACTGTTTTTCTCGAAAATCGCATCGGTCAACTCCTGGAGGTCATTCGTCGCTTCGAGGGTACCAAGGTCCGCATTGTGGCCGTCTCGATTTCCGATGCAGGCGAGTGCGCTTTTGCGCGTTTCTTGTTGAGCCATCCCGAAGAAGGACGGGAAATTCTTGAACGAGCAGGTTTGGCGATCGTCGAGAGCGATTTGATTGGCGTTGATTTGCCGGACGGGTGCGATGCCTTACTGCGGATTTGCACCGCGCTTTTGCAGGCGGAGGTCAATATCATCCAGGCCTACCCGCTCCTGGTCCGACCTCGCGGGCGAGCCGCAGTGGCTCTGATGGTCGATAATATCGAGATGGGACAGGAAACGCTTGCAAATAAAGGATTTAGCATGATCACCGAAGCGGACCTACAGGAGCCACTCCCGGAGTAAGGCTCGCGATAGATCAGGTACGATAATCGGCATTCAGCCGCACATATTCAGCCGTCAGGTCGGCGGTCCAGAATCGCACGTCGGCGGTGCCTTCGCTGAAAGCCAGTTGGACCAGCGTGTCGCGGTTGTCGCGAATTGACTTGGAGACGGCCGCAGCATCGAATTGCACCGGCGCTCCGTCGCGATAGAGCAGACAGCCGTTGAGATGCAAGGTGACGCCCCGAGGATTGAACGGCACATTGGCGTAACCCGCCGCCGAAACAATGCGGCCCCAGTTGGGATCGGCCCCGTGAATGGCCGTCTTGACCAATGGGCTGTTGGCCACGGTCTTGGCGATGGCCAGAGCCGCGGCGTGGTCGGCACAGCCGGAAATCTCGATGGTCACCAGGTGCGTCGAGCCTTCTCCATCGCTGGCAATCGCCTTGGCTAGTTCGATCGCAACTTCATCGAGTGCTGCACGGAAGCTTGCCAGGTCGGCCCCGGCCAGCAAAGCACCGCCCGCGGCACCATTGGCCACCAGCAGCACGGTATCATTGGTGCTCATGTGACCATCAACGCTCATGCAGTTGAAACTCAAGTCGGCCGATGCCCGTAATGCCGTCTGGGCCGTGGCCGGATCGAGTGGGGCATCGGTCATGATCAAGGCCAACATGGTTGCCATATTGGGCCCCATCATGGCGGCTCCCTTGGCGATGCCGGTGATTTGGATTTTGCGATCGCCGATGGTCACCGATCGGCCAGCCATCTTGATCACCGTGTCGGTCGTGAGCATACCCCGAGCAGCCGCTTCCAGATGGGCCTGCGATGAGCCTAATTGCTTGGCCGCAGCGGCAATACCCTCGGCAATGCGATCCATCGGCAGAAAGGAGCCGATCACGCCCGTGGAAAGCACCAGGGCCTGGTCGTCGGCCGCGCCGCATTGGGCCTCGGCAAGGCGAGCCATCTGCCGGGCATCTTCCAGGCCGCGCTCACCGGTACAGGCATTGGCCACTCCCGAGCAAATCACGACGGCTCGAATCCGGTCGCTGGGCGTACGACTTCGATCGAGGGCCACGGGAGCGGCGTAGACGAGATTCTGTGTGTAGACTCCCACGCCCGTTGACGGCCGGTCGCAGACCACGAGCGTGAGATCGAGCTTTTGCGGATCGCGCTTGATCCGACAGTGGACGCCCGCCAGCGAAAAACCTTGTGGTACTTGGTTCGACATAATGTGTTTCCTAGTGATTACAACGCGGTTGTTTCCGGATAGCCGAACATGAGGTTAAAGTTTTGCACGGCCGCCCCCGACGCGCCCTTGATCAAATTATCGATGCAACTGATCGTCAACACGCGACCGCGAACCAGTCGCGCCGTGATATCGCAGTAGTTCGTCAAGGCGCAGTCTTTTGTGCTGGGCAAATGCTCGACCACGCGCACAAAGGGCTCGTCGGCATAAAACGCAGCGAGCGTCTGCATGAGTTGTTCTTCGCTGACCGGTCCCGTTGGCCGGGCATAGGCCGTGGTCAAGATGCCGCGATCCATCGGCACCAACTGCGGCGTGAAAATCACTTCGATGGGTTTGCCTGCGGCCGTGGAGAGAATCTGGTCGATCTCCGGCGTATGGCGGTGGCGGCCGATATTGTAGGCCGAGATGCTCTCGTTGCACTCGGGGTAGTGCGTTGTAAGCTTGAGCGTCCGGCCTGCGCCGCTGACGCCGCTCTTGGCATCCACGATGATGTCGCTGGTCTCGATCAACCCAGCCTTCAATAATGGCGACAACGCGAGAATCGCCGTGGTGGGATAGCAGCCCGGGTTGGCCACGATTTGGGCCGAGGGAATCTGGGACCGAAACAGTTCCGGCAGACCGTACACAACCTTGCCCAATCGGTCGGGGTCGGTGTGTTTCTGGCCGTACCATTGTGCGAAGACTTCCGGATCGTTGAGGCGATAATCGGCGCTGAAGTCGACCACTCGCGTGCCCGCGGCGAGCAAATGCGGAATTACGGCACTGCTGGCACCATGGGGCAGGCAACTGAAGACACATTCAGCTCGGGCGGCGATTTCAGCGGGAGTGATGTCTTCTAAACGCAGATCCAGACGATCGGTGAGCGAAGGATGGACCATGGCAATCGGCGGCTGACCTTCCTGCCGACTGGTGACGGCGACGATCTCGGCCCCCGGATGGCGGAGCAAGATTTTGATTAGTTCGAGGGCCGTATAGCCCGTGGCTCCTAAGATGGCAATGCGTGTCATGGTGAAATGCCGTCAGCAGCTTGAATTTGAAATTGTGTCTCGCACCCCTGCACGGTCAAAATGGCAGCTTGGGGAAGCACCTAAGTATAAAGGCTCTTCCGGTTCTAGGTGCGGAACGCGAATAATTGT
>JANXQG010000694.1 GCA_025356915.1 Planctomycetota bacterium
GGCGAACTCGTCGAGGTTGGCAAACGACATCCGCTTCCGCAATTCCGCCACGCCGAGATCGGTGACACGGCCGTCCTGCACATACTTCTGGTCGGTGAGCACGTCTTCCGGAAAAAGCTCGTTGCGAGGAATCTTGATGTCAAAAGCCTTTTCCAGGCGGAAGACCATGTCGAGGAAGTCGATGGACTCGGCCCCCAGGTCGCCCACCAGCGTGGCCTCCGGCTTGATGTCTTCTTCATCCACGCCCAAGGCGTCCGTCAGGGCGATTTTGATCTTTTCGTACACTTCGTCCTTAGTTGGCATTTCTCTCATTCTCCAAAAATAAGTTGGTCACTTTAACCATTGAATTTGTACCGATGCAGGGTGGACCGAGCCTTGGCAAGTTCCACCCGAAACGCTCAATAGCCCCCCAGGCTCAGGCCGCCATCGACCCGAAGCACTTGGCCAGTCAGGTAGGAAGCGTCATCGCTGGCCAGGAAGGCCACCACGGCGGCGATTTCCTCGGGCTTTCCAATCCGCTTCATGGGAATTATATTTTTGATCTGGTCGCCGGCGATGCCGCGCACGACCTGGCTCATGTCGGTTTCGATCATGCCGGGAGCCACGGCATTGACGCGGACTTTGCGTGCCGCAAGTTCTTTGGCAAGGGCACGGGTGAGGCCGTTGATGCCGCCCTTGCTAGCTGCGTAGTTGACCTGTCCGCGGGAAGCGAATTCCGCCGCCGTGCTGGAGAGGTTCACGATGCTGCCGCTGCGCTGCATCATCATCGGCTGACTCATCGCCCGGCAGTAGTTGAACGTGCCGGCGAGGTTTGTATCGATCACGTCGTTCCACTGCTCGTCGGTCATGCTGCCCGTCAGGCCATCCTTGGTGATGCCGGCGGAGTTGACGAGGATATCGATCCGCGTCCACTCGTTACTGAGGCTGTCAATGATTTCCTGGGCGCGTTTGGCGTCGCGGACGTCGGCTTGCAGGGCACGAACCTTGCGGCCCTGGGCGCACAACTCGGCGGCCAGCGTGTCGGCAGCTTCTTGGGCGGAGTTGTAGAGAAAGGCCACGGTCGCCCCTTCGGCGGCCAGCCTTGCCACGCATGCACGGCCAATGCCGCGGCTGCCGCCCGTCACGATCGCTGTCTTACCTTCAAGTCGCATAATCTACTCGCTTCAAACGGTCGATGGCACCACCGGTGGGCCAGGCTGATACAACACGGTCAATAGGTTTCGCATTTCCTGGAGGATCAACTCGTCGGCAGACGCTTCATGGGGATTGCGGTCCGCCAAGTTATAGCGTTCAAGCACCAGGCGGCCGCTGACGGTCGTCCGACCATCCACCATGCCTTGAGCCTTGACTTTCGTCTCGGTCGCACTCTGCGAAATAATCTCGACGGTTACCGTAAGCATCTGGCCCGGTTCTACAAACTGGCCATACTTCACATTATTCGCCTGCTTTAGAACGATCACGGAATGGGCAAAATCTTCGCTCAGGCGGATCAGCCATGCCGCTGCCTGAGTCATGGCCTCCAACATCAACACCCCCGGCATGACGGGGAAATTGGGAAAATGGTCAGCTAAATATTCTTCGGCCATCGTCAAGCACTTCACTGCGGTGATTCGAGCACCGGGTTGAAAGTCGACGATTCGGTCGATCAACAGAAAACGCATGAAATTTGGAAAGGCCGCACTGGGATCTGGACTGGTTACAAATACCGACACTTCTCCAAAAACCGCCAACCTCAAGCCAGCCACCGAAACGAGTTGCCGGACGATCAATTGCGTCGCTGTTGGAGCCTAAACCGTGCAAGTATAGCCCGCCACTCACAGTTTTACAACCGTGAAACGACCCTACCGACCATTTTTCTACTAATGGAGGGGGGCTAAGGTAAAATTTGTCGCATATATCGGGGGGGGAAACTCTGGTGACACCACTCCGCCGGGTGGTTCTGTCGTGGGGCGGGGCAATGATAGCAGTTGGCAAGGTTAGGATCAGGGCCGCGCAGGCTTCTGGCCTGCGTAGATTTGTGACCCTTCGGGCCAGTAGCACTTTTTTCCGATGGCAGGTACACTACAGAAATACTGGACGGTTCCACGGGGGGGGCACCCAGTCCAGATAGGGGTTTTGCAGAAAGGAAGATTGTCATGCCATGTCGTGGAGTTCGAGGGGCGACCACCGCCGATGCCAACACTCGGGAGGACATTTTACGGGCTACTCGCGAGCTTCTGGCCATGATGATCCGCCAGAACGGTATCCGAGCGGAAGATGTCGCCAGCGCAATTTTTTCGACGACCTCGGACTTGAACGCCGAATTTCCAGCCCTGGCCGCCCGTCAATTGGGCTGGTATGACGTTGCACTGCTCTGCAATCACGAATTGGACGTTCCCAGTTCCCTGCAAGGCTGCATTCGCATACTTCTGCATTGGAATACCGACATTGCTTCTAGCGATGTCGTCCACGTCTATATTAAGAAGGCCGCCCACTTGCGACCCGACCGTACTCAGTTGCCCCCGGTCGATTGGGACGAACTGGAAGGTTGGATCCAGCAGCGG
>JANXQG010000291.1 GCA_025356915.1 Planctomycetota bacterium
GCACGGTCGCACTGGCCGGCCGCTGGGAGACGAAACTTTCCTTGGTCGTCTGGAGGAAATGGTAGGTCGTGTCCTCAAACCCCAAAAACGCGGCCCAAAACCGAAACTGAATACGAATTAAGTCATGTGTCCCCGGAATTCCCCCGCCCAATTGCCTCTGCCACGGCGGCTTCCTCTGGATCAAAGCCCGGCGGGACGGTATTCTTGAGAAGCCAACATGAAAAATGCAGGCAGAATGCCTGCTCTACGAAAGGACACTCCGATTCTCTACCCATCTGCTTTTCAACGCTGCATCTCGCCTGCCTGCGGGGCAGCCTACGACGTGGATGAAATCCGCGTCGCCTGTGACCGTTGCGGCAGTTTGCTCGACATAGCTTACGATTGGTCGAAAGTCGCCCCGCCGCGGTCGTGGAAGGTTTTTGAAGACAAATGGAGCCGGCGAGGCGATCCGCATTGCTTCAGTGGCGTCTGGCGATTCCACGACCTGCTGCCGTTCATGCCCGTCGAACAATGTGTCACCGTAGGCGAGGGGCAAACACTGCTGCATGTTTCGCCTGCGGTTGGCCGCTACGTCGGTGTGAAACCCGACCGGTTGCACCTCCAGTATGAAGGAATGAACCCCTCCGGCAGTTTCAAAGACAACGGCATGTCGGCCGCATTCAGCCACGCAAGGTTTGTTGGAGCCAAGAAGGCGGCATGCGCCTCGACAGGCAACACAAGTGCCTCACTAGCCTTGTATTCCTCGGTAACACAGATCATGCAGGCTGTGATCTTCATCGGCTCGGGGAAAATTTCTTATGGAAAGCTGTCTCAGGCATTGGACTACGGTGCCCTAACCATTCAGATCCAAGGCGACTTCGACGACGCCATGTCGCGAGTCCAGGAAGTCAGCCGCGAATTGGGCATCTACCTCGTGAACAGCATCAACCCATTCCGTCTGGAAGGCCAAAAGACGATCATGTACCGGGTGCTCGAAGCCCTACAGTGGCAGGTTCCCGACTGGATCGTCGTGCCGGGCGGCAACCTGGGCAACTCCAGCGCGTTCGGAAAGGCGTTTTACGAACTACATCAATTGGGCCTGATCACTCGCATTCCCCGCCTGGCCGTCATCAACGCCGGCGGAGCGCGAACACTTTACGACTTGGTGGAGAAAAATGGCGTCCGCTGGAACGATGGCCAGCCCGACCTGGATCGCATCGAGCACTACTTTCAAGAGATGGATGCCGCCGGCCGCCGGGCTTCGACGATTGCCAGCGCAATTGAAATCAATCGGCCGGTGAACCTCCACAAATGCCTGCGGGCCTTGGAATGGTGCCGCGGCGTGGTTCGCCAGGTAAGCGACCAAGAAATTCTCGACGCCAAGGCCCAGGTCGGTGCCGGTGGCATGGGCTGTGAGCCGGCCAGTGCGGCCAGCGTGGCCGGGGCCAAGATACTCGTCAAGGAAGGCGTGATCGCTCCCGACGAACGCGTCGTTTGCATTCTCACCGGCCACGAACTGAAAGACCCGACCGCCACGGTCGCCTATCACACGCATGACGCCAAGTACTTCGATGAAGTGCTTCGCAGTCGCGGCGTGGAACATGCCAAGTTCGCCAATCGAGCCGTACAGGTGAAAAATGATCTGGCTGAAATCGTGAAAGTGATTGAGGAGAGAGGTAGGAGATGAAAATTCGTATTGCCATTCATGGTGCGGCGGGCCGCATGGGCCGCCGCCTGATTGCCTTGGGGGCGGCCGATCCGCAACTGACCGTTGTCGCGGCTCTGGAGTCGGCGGACAACGCACTCTTGGGCGACGATGCCGGAATTATCGCCGGTGTCGGGGTCTTGGGCGTGCCTTTGGCGGCCAAATTGCTCGTGCCGGTCGACGTGGTCGTCGATTTCTCGGTCCCCAAAGCGGCCGAAGGAATCCTGGAAACCTGCCGGCAAAACCGGCTGCCGCTGGTGTTGGCCACGACCGGCTTCGAGCACGAGCAGATCGAGCGAATTCGCGCCGCCGCAATAGAGATTCCGCTGCTCTGGTCACCGAGCATGAGCATGGCGGTGAACCTCACGATGAAGCTTTGCGAGTTGGCTGGCAAAGTCCTGGCCGACAAGGATGCCGACGTTGAGATTCTCGAACGGCATCATCGTCCTGACGCTGGCGGCGAT
>JANXQG010000704.1 GCA_025356915.1 Planctomycetota bacterium
AGCGAGGTTGCTAAGTCGTCGCCTCGCTTGCGCTTCGGGTTGGTATGGATTGGGACAATCTCAACCGCGGACTGTATATGATTAACCGTAACCTTAACCGCAAAGGAATCGTCGCATGAAGTTTATTATGTTGGAACTAGGTATTGCGTTGTTGCTGGGAATGGTGGGTACGGCCGGTGCCGGCCTATGTTCAAAGTGCATCGGCAAAATGTACATTCAGAACCTTGGCGTCTGCACGAGCTGCGGAGGTGACACTTCCAGCGGGGCATTCAAGCTCTGCCACAAATGTAGCGACAAACTCCACCAGTGCGAGTGTTGCATCGCCGCGCTCGATCCACCCGCCGGTAAGGCCGCTGGCGAAACTCCGGCGACACCTCCCCCTGCGAGTGGATCCCCAAGCAAAAAAGCGGAGCCGAAATCCGAGGCCCTGGAGCTTTCCGCCGACCAGGACGGCAAGACCGTGACCGTTGCGAAGGGTCGGGAAATCGTCGTTCGTTTGGCAGGCAATCCGACCACCGGCTTCAACTGGAAGGTAAGTGAAATCAGCGGAGCGGCCGTCAAGTCGCAAGGCGAGCCAATCTACGTGCCCACCCAACATGCGCAGCGAATGGTCGGCACCGGTGGAACCTTCGTCTTCAAATTTCTGGCCATCAAACCAGGCAAGTCAACCATCAAGCTGGTTTACGTCCGGCCTTGGGAAAAAGAGAAGCCGCCCGTGCAAAGCTTCACGGCCACGATCGAAGTGCAAGGGAAGTAAATCCAATGAATAGGCCGTTCTAATGAGGCGATGAAACTTCCCTCCATAATGTGGCTGGAGATTCCCCCCCGAAGGATTGGCTGCGAGGCGGAATCAGCCCCCCTTGCAGCAAGCAAGATCAATCCCTATACTTGAGTGTCTATCCTTGATAAGCCCCCTACACAATCGGGGTTCTGGATGGCGATTGGCTGGCGAAAAACGGGGTTGTGTCAGGAGATTTCAGGAGCGCGACGACTATGACAATGGACAAAAGCCTTCGAGTGCGATCGGGAATGGCCCGAGCGCGGAGCGTGCTGACTCGCGATGAGCGAATCAAGCGACTCAAGGATGCGGAGCGATGGCAGGAAGGGAGTAGCCCTTATGGCCTTCCGAAGGTCCGAGTGTACAAGCTCACCTTGAAGACGAAGAAGAAGAAGGTCAAGGACGAAGAAGAAGGTGCCGATGCCGCCAAGGCACCCGCAGGTAAGGCACCCGCAGGTAAGGCACCTGCCGCGAAGGCACCCGCCGCGAAGGCACCCGCTGCCAAAGCACCTGCTGCCAAAGCACCTGCCAAGGGCAAGAAGTAGCCGTGAGAGCTAATGGACATCGACTTCAAGCTTCCCGAACTCGGCGAAAATATCCATAGTGGCGACATCGTCAAGGTGTTGGTCCAGGAAGGCGACCTGATCTCCGCCAACGATGGCATCATCGAGTTGGAAACCGACAAGGCGGTCGTCGAGATCCCTTGCCCCCATGCCGGCCGTGTGGCCAAACTGCTCGTGAAAAATGGCGATACGGTCAAGGTAGGCCAAAGTATCCTGACCATGGTCGGCGGAGAAATGGCCGAGCCGACGGCGTCCGCGCCATCGTCCGCTATTGCGGAAATAGCCCAGGTAGCCAACGCGGCCGGAGACTCCAAATCGGTCCTGCTCAACCGCCCCGGTCCCATCCCCGCTGGCCCCGCAGTGCGCCGTTTGGCGAGGGAGAAAGGTATTGATCTGCGAACAGTCACGGGCAGTGGAGAATACGGCCGCATCACTCCGGAAGACCTCCAAGCAGCTTCCTCGGACTCTTCTGTACCAGCTTCTCATGTGGCCTCTGTCGCCGCACCGGTTTCTACCGCCCCGACTCCGTGGTCGCTTGCCCCAGTTGCTTCGGGGTTGCAGCCGATGGTTCCGCCTGGCGCGTCGGGCAGCGACGCCTGGGGGTCTGTGCGCGTCGAGAAGATATCCCGCATCCGCCGCACCATCGCCGAACAGATGACCCGCTCGGCATCGACGATTCCGCACGTCACCAATTTTGATGACGCCGACGTCACGGAGTTGGAGCGGCTGCGGCAAGGTGTTCCGGCGGGCCAGTTGAGCCAAAACATCAAGCTCACGATGATGCCTTTCGTGATGAAAGCCGTGGCGATGGTCCTTCGCCGTCATTCGGCGCTAAACGCAGTTTTCGACGAGCAGAACGAGCAGATCATCTATAAAGAATATGTAAACCTGGGCATCGCCGTCGATACACCCCGAGGCTTGGTCGTGCCCAATGTCCGCAATGCCGACCGGTTGACGATCCTGCAACTGGCCCAGACCTTGGGTTCGATTGCCGAGCGCGCCCGGAATTCGCAGTTCGGCATCGACGAGATTCGCGGTGGCACATTCACGATCAGCAATCTCGGTGCGGTGGGCGGATCGTACAGCACACCGATTATCAATTATCCGGAAGTGGCTGTTTTGCTTTTGGGCCGGGCGCGATGGCTGCCCGTGGTCCGCGGCGAGAACCACGACCGAGTCGAAAACCGGCTGATGTTGCCATTGAGCCTCTCGTATGATCATCGTCTGGTCGACGGCGGCATCGCTGGCAGGTTCCTTAATGAAGTCATTCGTAACTTAGAAACGCCCGGCATGTTGCTTCTCGCGTGAAGAAGAAGGAAATGACGAATGACGAATGACGAATTCCCGATTGATAATTACCGAGTAGGACAATCGCAAACCTCCCGATAGCATCGGACGCTTCCGGCAGCTTTTCGTCATTCGTCATTCCCTAATCCCCATTCCCTAATCCCCATTCCCCTCTTCCCATGGACTCACAACTCGTCGTTCTCGGCGGCGGACCGGGTGGTTACGCTGCGGCATTTCTGGCGGCTGATCTCGGTATGCAGGTCACCCTGGTCGATCTGGAATCGCGACTGGGCGGCACATGTCTCCTTCGCGGCTGCATTCCCTCAAAGGCCCTGCTGCACGTCGCCAAGGCGATGTCGGAAGCCTCGCACCTAACCGAATGGGGCGTCTCCTTCCCCAAGCCGGTTATTGATATCAATACCATGCGGGCTAGAAAGGAAAAGGTCATCTCCACGCTCACGGGTGGGCTGAAGCAGATCGCTTCAAAGCGCAACGTGACGCTCATCCAGGCTAAGGCATTTTTTGAAGACGGGCGGACACTTCGGCTGCAACCCGTCGGCAACACCCCACTGGCCGACGATCGAGTCCGCTTTGAGAACTGCATCTTGGCCAGCGGTTCGCGGCCCTCGCGGATACCGGCCTTCGACCTTCCGACGCCGCGGGTGATGGACTCCAGCGGAGCACTAGAACTGGCCGATGTGCCCGAGTCGTTGCTGGTTGTCGGCGGCGGTTATATCGGCCTTGAAATGGGGACCGTTTATGCTGCACTCGGTTCTCGCGTCAGTGTGGTCGAGCTGACCGACGGCCTATTGCCCGGTGCCGATCGCGACCTGGTCCGCCCGCTGCATAAGAAGCTGAGCAAGGATTTCGCCGAGATTCTGCTCGGCGCGAAGGTCGTCTCCATGGTCGATAAAGGCCAGGCGATCGAAGTGACCTTTGACGGCAATGTCGATCGCAAGGTCCAGCAATTCAGCCGCGTGCTGGTTTCCGTCGGCCGCCGGCCCAACAGCGACGGCCTTGGTCTGGAGAATACCAAGGTCCAGGTCGACAAGCAAGGCTTTGTCACCGTCGACGCTCAGCGGCGGACGGCCGAGACACACATCTGGGCCATCGGCGACGTAGCCGGCCAGCCGATGCTCGCCCACAAGGCGACCCATGAGGGCAAGACCGCAGTCGAGGCCATCGCCGGTCGCAAAGTCGCCTTTGAACCCCGCGCCATTCCGGCCGTGGTCTTCACCGATCCCGAAATCGCCTGGGCCGGCCTGACTGAAATCGAGGCCAAGGCACAAAGCCGCACCGTGGAAGTTGCCCAATTTCCCTGGGCTGCCAGCGGCCGTGCGCAGTCGGTAGGCCGTACCGAAGGCCTAACGAAGTGGCTCATCGATCCCGCCAGCGAACGTGTTTTGGGCTGCGGCATCGTCGGCGCAGGTGCCGGCGAGTTGATAGCCGAGGCTGTGCTGGCCATCGAGATGGGGGCTTCCGTGGCCGACGTCACCGAGTCGATCCACCCCCATCCCACACTCAGCGAATCGTTGGGATTCGCCGCCGAAGTCTTCTTCGGTACCGCCACCGACATCTACCGTCCGCGGAAGAGTTAAAGGCTCAACCTTGGGCTTGCTGCCCCATGAAACCGGGACGAACACGCTTCTGGACATCGGTCTCCAGTACGCCGAACGTCTGCTCGTGCCGCTGAATCGTCAATTGCAACGCGTGTAACATCCGCTTGGCCGTGAAGAAATTCGTGATGATCCGCTGTGTTATGACGATCGGCTGCGTCGGAACACCAAAGGGCTGAGGATTGAGACCAAAGTCGATGATCAACTCCTCTGGCGTGCCCGTAACGCGGCAGAAGTTGGCGTAAAGGGCCAACGCCTTCGTATCATCTATCTCAACCTGGACACGTTGCTGGGCTTGGGCGGCAGCC
>JANXQG010000059.1 GCA_025356915.1 Planctomycetota bacterium
CCGTCCGGCAATTCGACGGATTGCCAATCCGTCCTACTCTGTCTACGAGTGCTTCGATCCGCGGCACCCGCTGACAGCTCGTGGGCAGATCGTTGCAAGACGCGAGTTCTTGACGTATGTCAGAAACACCATGGTATGAAACAAGCAAAGGCAAATGAGTAAGGAAACCGGTAAACTAACGCCTGAATCATTCATCGGCGACATCTTTCGCCAGCGTCCCCTCGCGCCGAACCCTTCCGCGCCGATTCCGGCCGCGTTCGTTCGCTCGCCAAGCTGGCACCCGTTTCTTTATCGCAAGCGGATCGATCGCATCGACAAGGCCAAGCCGGGCGATCTGCTGGCGGTTTATGGACCGAACGACCGCGTGCTCGGCTATGGCCTCTATAATCCGCGGAGCGAGATCGCTGTCCGCATGGTCTTCCATGGAGAAGAACTGCCCGACAACGCGGCCTGGCAAAGCAAGCTCGATGAGGCCGTGGCACTCCGCCGCGACATGCTTCGACTGGATGACGTGACCGATGCCTACCGCCTGATCCATGCCGAGGCTGATGGTCTGTCGGGCCTTGTCGTCGATCGCCTGGGCGACGTGCTTTCGGCCGAGGCCTACACCTTGGGCATGTACCAGCGGGCAGAGGCTATCCTTGCCCGATTGGCCCCTGCCCTGGGCACCAAGTTTTCCGTGGTACGGCCCAGCCCTCAGTTCCTTAGCCAGGAAGGCTACGAGCCACCAGGCTTTGCCTCGGATGACCTGCCGCAGGAAGTGACCATTCGCGAATATGGCACGCGGTTCCGTGTCCGCTTCGTCGGCGGCCATAAGACAGGTTTCTTCTGCGATCAGCGTGAGAATCGCAAGCGGCTGGCCGAGTTCTGCGAAGGCCGCACGGTACTCGACCTCTGTTGCTATACCGGCGGGTTTGCCGTGCAGGCGAAGTGTCTGGGCAAGGCGGCCGAAGTGACGGGCGTCGATCTCGACGAAGAACCGTTGAAGCTGGCCCGGGAGAATGCCAACTTGAACCAGGCTCGCATCCGTTTTGTGCAGGACGACGCCTTCGCCTATATGCGGGAGATGCTGCGATTGGATCGCCGCTATGATGTCGTCGTGCTCGACCCGCCGAAACTGATCCGCTGCCGGGCCGAGTTAGAAGAGGGCACGCGAAAGCATTTCGACTTGAATCGCCTAGCGATGCGATTAGTAAAGCCCGGCGGGCTGTTTTTGAGCTGCTGCTGCTCGGGACTCTTGAAGGAGGACGATTTCGTTAAGCTTTTGCGACAATCGGCCTATCAGGCAGGTGAACTGGTCTCTGCGGCTACGGAAGAGACGGCCGAACGGCACGCAGCGAGGCCGATGCAGTTTCTCGCCCGCACCGGAGCGGCGGCCGATCATCCCGTGTCGGCAACGGTGCCGGAGACGGAATATTTGAAGGCGGTTTGGATGCGGGTAGGGCTATAGCTATATTGCCCTTGGTTGAGACTGACACTAACCCGAATCGCAAGCGAGGGAGTTAAGTCGTTACCACGCTTGTGCTTCGGGTTAGTATGTAATCGGACAATCTCGACCGCGAGCGGTGTAGTACCCCAGCCTGGATCCCAAATGCAGCGGCTGCCGATCCTTTTCCAATTGCCGGTCACTTGCCTAAAACCTGAATCCCCAGAAGGATAGCCGCTTGTCGAAGATCGTCGTCGAGCGAGGCCAGGGGTAACCGCCGTCGTATGGCAAGATCCAGGTAGGCCGCGTCGTAACTCGTCAATCCATGACTGCGGCACAGAGGCAGCACATGGTCAAACGCCCTGGTGGAGGTGTCATGGTCGGTCCGAATATCCAGAGCGGCTAGTAAATGGAGGAAGTTGGTTGCATCGGCAGCGGCAATTCGCTTCCGTTTTTCCGCCATGGCAAGGACGTTGACCACCTCCAGGAACCAGTGCGTGGGAACCAGTGCGGCCTCGGCGATCAAAAGATCCTGCACCCGCTCAGTTTCCACCGTTGCTTCGTCCGCAAAACACCAGGCCATCGCGATCGAACAGTCAATGATTACGCTGGGGGTCATTTTCGACCCTCGGCAATCAATTCTTTCACAATCAAGCCGCCTAATCGATTCCGACTGGCAAGTTGTCGCATGGCGGCGACCGCTGCTTGACGGCCTTCTATGGAAAAGACAGGACGAACGGGAACCAAGCGGGCGACCGGGGCACCGTGCCGGGTTATCGTGATCTGCTCGCCTGCGGCAACGCGTTCCAGGAGTTCGGAAAAATGCGTTTTAGCGTCGTAAGCCCCGACCAGATTCGCATCGGATCTTTCCATGATGTTATCCTCCGAGTAAAAATAGACTAGTCTTTGACTAGTCTAACCAAATTTTCCGGATTGTCAACGGCTAAAAGGCAATAAAATCGGTCTTCCGGTTTAGGTGCAGAAGAGGGTGGGCCGAGTGAAACGAGTTCCCATACGAACCAACTTAAGGATTTTGGGTATCATTGTCCAATTTGGGATCTTTGTATCCCGAAGGGATTCTGTCCCCTAGCCCAGGGTTGCCGCGCAGCGG
>JANXQG010000099.1 GCA_025356915.1 Planctomycetota bacterium
CCAATGGTGGACTCGTCTACCTCCTTGGTATCCTCGACACCCAACGCATCGATGAATCCTTTGCCGATGCTCCGTAGCGTCGTTTGGAGGCCGCGGGCCTGTGCGTACAGCTGACGCAGTTCCTTGCGGAGGCCGCTCCCCGAGTCCTGGGTGCGGAGAATCTGCAGAATCGTATCGGACTCATCCTTCAGGAGGGTCTGTAGATCCTGGGTCTCCTCAGGTAGCTGGTCAACGACGACGTTGGTCTGCTCCACGTCGGAGCCAGGACCACCTAGGCGGAGAGAGCACGCCACCCTGGCGACCCGTTGTGCCAATTGGATGTTCCCTGCCAAACGGAGGCGATCAGCGACGCCCGTGAGGGCCTGGCTGGCGTGCACGCGTGTCTTCAACTGCATACGGGAAACTACCTCTGCGGGGCAGTACCCAGTATTCGCCCAGCCATCGTTGGATACCAGCGTACTCCAGACCCGCCAAACGGCGGGGATGCTTCCAGCAGTAGCCCTTGGTCGACCAATTCCGCGGCATGGCGGTGTGCGTCCTCGTAGGGGACATCACGGTCACCTAGCACAGCGCCGCACTGGGCTGCTACACGGAGTAGGTCCCACTTGGTCATGCGTGGACCACTGGGCTCCTCGGGGCTTTCGCGTTCCTCGTAACTCATGGCCGCGGGTAGTCGACGTACGAGTTGATACCACCCGTCCACCTCTTGCGTCTATCGACCTCGTCCTTGAGGGACCTAAGCTCCATGATGATGTCTATTCCGCCGCTCGTCTTCGAAATCCCGAAGTACCTGGAGATGGCCGGTCGCCAGGAAGCGCTTGTGCAGCTGGAAGATCTCCAGAAGTTGATCAAAGCCGTTGACACTACCCTGTAGTCCCAGCCCACCTGAGTCATCGCTGTACTTGCCGAACCAGGCATCTACCGTATTGTACTGCGGAGACCGCAGTCGGTAGATGACAACGGAATCGTTGGGCCCATGCACGTTGAAAGTGTGGTCCCCTACCTTCGTGGGCGGCGGGACGTAGATGTCGTGTTCCTTGAACACTTTGATCGCGTCAATCAGCATGTAGCCTCAGTTGTGTCTTGAGTACCAGCAGATCAGTTGTACACCTGGTGACTCGGGTGCCTCAGCCTGACCGAACCGAAGCCACCCCAAGAGCGCTTCGGCAATCGATCGCGTGGAAACGCACTTGCTGCACGCACATTCCTGTACGGAATGGAAGTGCAACCGTACGTTGCTGCGTTCCCACGCGACGAAAATGCGCATCAGCCGACCTGAGTCTCGGTCTTATCGGCATCCGAGGTCGTTCCCACCATGTTCTGCGCCTTCTTGTCGAAGATCTTGCCGATCTTCTTGAGGCCCGGGGGCGCCGGCTTGAACCGCTTCTGATCGCGCGCCATCTCCTCGTCCTGGCGCATGTCCTGTCCGTACTGGATCATGCCCCCCACGTACTCCTCGGCCTCACCGAAGAGTCGAGCAACGATCTCCGCGATGCCGGCGATCTTCGCCTTGCCGTTGACCAAGATGTCCCGCGGACGGACCTGGACCTCGCGGACCGGCTTCTCCTTGCCGGCTTCGCCGACGAGGAATCCGAGGCCAATCCGGTACTCGGGGGTGTGGTGGCTGGAGCGCTTGACGTACACGGTGACTCCCGTGCTCTCGTCGGTGAACTCCTTGTCGAGGACGTAGGTGGGGACGAAAGACTTGCTGTTCTGGTTCTGGTTCATGACCGTTTCCTTGTGTAGTGGCGTTCTAGTACCTAGTGCAGTGATCAAAGTAGACACGCAGCCCGCCACCTGCAAGTGGCAGTTTATCGATCAGCACATAGCCTCTCGATGTTCAGCGCCGTGGCGCCTTATCCGGGTTTTTACCGGCATGAATCCGTTGCAGCAGACTCTTCCTATCATCGTAGGAAATGCGTCTGCGTATCTACTCTGAGCACTGTACCTGTACTTCTACTTTAACCTCTGGGTCGTGGTTGTCAACCCTACCACTGGTAATAATGCACTCCCCACCGGATCTGTACGTCACCGTACGCGTCCTTGAGCGCTTTCAACTCGGGCTGGTAGCGCTGTTCGAACCAGATGATCTCTTCCGGGGACAGTGATGATAGATCCTCGTTGGTACCATAATCGTAGTGGAAATCACGCTTTTCGTACGCGTCACCTTCGTTGACGATCAGGTAGATAGTGTCGTTGTCATCCTCACCTGCCCGCGTCAGACGCTCCGTTTCCCCCATGACCTCGTAGTAGTCCAAGCGCGTACCCACGACGATCTCCATGAGGCCGACCTTGGCACCACAGGCTGGGCAGAACGCCGATTTGACCGCATCGTACGTGTGCTTCGGCTTGGCTGCTGGGCATGTAGCGGACGAACAAGCGCGTACGCTGACCTTTACTAGGTGCTCCTTGTCTTCGACGACCGCGTAGGGTCCGATGTAGAGACATCTGGAGAGTCCCATCAGGGCACCCGTGTTTCTGCGTCAGACACCACGTCACATCCAGGCCAATGATGGCTGCAATAGCCGTCCGGTTCGGCCTCCCTACGACATGGGAAGCCCGTGTGGCGATCAAGGAGCAGGTTCTGTCAAGCCAAGGGACTCACCACGTGTCGTTGCGTGATGCACTCCAAAACGAGAATTCTTCGGGTGTAGACGGGTTAGTTTGCAGCGTGGATCTTCAAATTCAGTGGGGAACATACGGTCGCTACGTGGGCTCCGGGCTGGATACCGGGATCCATTGGTCCGGCGTGTACCCGCCGAACCTCGGCTGCCTAGGCTTCGGCTCCTTTGGTTCCCCAACGCCAAGCGGTGGCATCGTCACCGACATCGAGGCCCGCGTCACCCAGCAGGCCCGCCAGTGGGTCAGTCGCAGTTTGCTCGACGGCACCAGCTTCAAGATCACCGAGATGGCGCTGGGCGGTGGTGGCTACGATGTCGCGGACCCCACCCAGGGGCTCCGAGTCGACCCCACAGATGTCGCGCTGGTCAACGAAATCTTTCGGCGTTCGATCGACCAGATCGAACTACCGACCGACCTGGCTACCCGCAGTTTCGTCTGTAGGTTCGACCAGAACACCTTCACCGGTGGAGTCGGTGAGTTGGGGCTCTACGCCGAGATCCTCAATAGCCCGCAGCCCGCTGAAGTGGGCACCAAGTTCTTGTTCGCTGTAGCACACATGGGACTACAGACGAAGACATCTCACCACATTGTAACTTACCGCGTTTTCGTCACCATCTAGGAACCCTATGTCGATCAACCTGAGCCCCGTCTCTTCCGGCCCTCTCCGCATCCTGCCCGCCATCGCGGCGCCCAACACGCAGGTGACGGTGACGCTGCAGAACTTGAAAATGGGTACGAAGGTCGCCTTGTCTGCGGTCCTCTACGGCGCCACGTACATGCGGCCGGACATCGTTGCCAAGGACCTGACGCAGCCGGTCGGCCAGGATAACGGTACGGCCAACAGGGCCAACATGCTGGCAGCCCAGAAGGTCTTCTACCACACCGTCAAGACGGATCGCACGTACCGCACCGGCTTCTCCGGTCGCAATACTATCACGGGCCTTCAGGATGGTGCGCCTGGCAACCCAACGGTAAGCTTCGTCATGCCGTTCGCCAATGCGGTCCAGTATTACAAGCTGGACTCTAAGCTTTACCGGTTGGTACGTGCCGGCGTTATCAGCATCATCAGCGCGGTTGTGTCATGACGGATCGGGACCGCGCACGTCAGCTGCTTCGCGCGGCCAGGATGATCTTGGCATGGGACGCCATGAAGACGGAAGTGAAGGAATTCACGACCCTGAAGAGTTTGGTCAACATGGGAGGCCAGGTTGCTAATCTGGCCAAACTTCTGTCGGAGCACTATTTCAAGGACAACGCGAACCACCTGAAAGAAGCCGCTGCGGCTCTCCAGGGGGCCTACTTGGGTACCGCTCAGCTAAAGCACGGATTACCGGTCGATCATGTAGCCAAGATTCAGGCTGAGGTACAGCATTACGTTCAGCAAATAACCTCTCATGCCAATCAGGAGGCGCGTAAGTACGGCGGGGACGCGTTGTTGGGTGCTTCGATGGCCTTGCTGCCCGTCTCCTCGATGGCCGCCGTGCTGGTCAAGTCATCGCTGCCCTATTGGGGCGGTGGTGCCACAGCCCTTCGTGAGCTGAAGAACTCGAATGGTACGAAGGAGATACCGACCCCGGTCAAGGGTGCCCAAGTGACGGCCGCGCACGATGAGGCCATGTTGAAGCACTTGTTCACCCAGGTCCTCCCATGGTTGGCTGGACAGAGCGCAGTAGATGGGAAGTCGACGTACCCCTCGCAAGAACTGCAAAAGCAGGGAACGACTGTGGGCCTTCACTTCGCGAAGGAAGCTCAAACAACTCTAGTTGATGACGATCTTGTCAGCCAATACAGGGCTAAGAACGTGGATTCTTTGCGTGCCCTCTTGACTTTCTGTGCTTTTGCTGTTGCGATCTTGGACTTGGAGGTCTTGGAGCAGAAGCTGGAGCAGAAGGCCAGGACGTACGTGCAGTCCATGCTGACAAAGATTCGTCAATCGGAACAAGACAAGCGTAAAGAGGAGAAGCAGCCCGCTACGGAACCTGGAGCTGCGGAACCTGGAACTACGGAGTGACCCATGAAACGTTACAGTATCGTGACCTACGCGGACCGCCAGCTTATGCTCCGCCTCTTCCATGATGGCCTGTTGACCACCGAAGAGACCACGGTCCTCCTGTTGGTCCTCCTGTTGGACCTCGTGGCACGTGTTGACCGTGAGGAGGAACGTTATCCCCCACCGTTATACGGTACTCGATGACCGATTTCAGTCTCGACGCCACCGCACGCTACATCCCTGATGCCGACGCCATCGTGGCTATTATCTACGTCCGCGATAACAGGGACCCACAGAACCCTACATTCGTCCCTAACCGCATCGGTGGTCCTACGTGCCAGGCCCGGTTGGTCAACAATGCTGACGGGTCGAAGCTTCAAGTCGTGGACATGGATCGCCGTATGGGGAACAGCGATGGCTCCATCCGAGTGATCTTCAACCACCCGCCTCAACAGCAGAACCTGTCGTTTGAGGTGGTGCTGTACATCGCGGGTACCAGTCCGCCGATCCTTTTGGAACGTATGGTGCCAGTGACCCGTGATGTGACGAATAACCCCACAAGCCCGATCCCGTTGGGGCAGCAGCCCGCGAACGGGCCGGACATCCAATCCCGGGCCCGATTGAACGAGATCCTGGTCGACGGCTAACGCGTTTTTGCTGCGTTAGATTGGACCATGCGGTCCTTCGATTTCATCAAACAGCTTTTGCTTGACGCTGTCAAGGATCCTGACTTCGTTCGCAAAAATACGACAATGCAGGACCCCGTCCTGGCGACCAACCTGCAGTTGCGCGTACAGTCCCTGACCAGCGACTACAATCTGGCTATCGACTACATGGACGTCATCAACGAGACTGGCGCCCTGACGGTCGATCAGGTG
>JANXQG010000103.1 GCA_025356915.1 Planctomycetota bacterium
TCAATAAGTGTCGGGTTTTCGGAACGTACTCATCTCGCTCCGCGAGATGGAATGCATCTCGCGGAGCGAGATGAGTACAGTTATTGATTCGCCGGTCCTGAGTTCCGATTGGCGGCGAGACGAACCACAATTTTCCTGTCGCGACAAATCTATTCCTGGAAGTACCTATGCTCTACCGACGATTTGGCCGAACCGGACTTTCGATGCCCGTCCTTACGTGTGGCAGCATGCGATACCAATACCGGTGGCAGGACACGCCTCTCGGCGATATCCCGGCCGACCAGCAGGCGAATCTCGAAGCCACGGTACGGCGTGCCCTCGACTTGGGCATCCACCACATTGAGACCGCGCGCGGTTACGGGTCGTCGGAACGTCAGCTCGGCCAGGCGATTCGCGGACTGCCGCGCGAGCGAATGATCGTGCAGACCAAGATCATGCCGCTGGCCGACCCCCGGCAGTTTCTAGCCGATTTCCACAATTCGCTGGAGCGTCTTGGGCTCCCGTACGTCGATCTGCTCGGCATCCATGGCATCAACAACCACGAGACGTTGTGGTGGGTGATCCGCCCCGGTGGATGCCTGGAAGCGGCCAGGGAATTGGTTGCCGAGGGGAAGGTCCGGCACGTTGGGTTCTCGACGCACGGTCCTCTCGATGTAATTCAGGCGGCGATCGCCCACGAGCGCAATGGGGGGTTCGACTACGTCAATTTGCATTGGTATTACATCTTCCAGCAAAACTGGCCCGCCATCGAGGCCGCCGCGCGTGCGGACATGGGCGTGTTCATCATCAGTCCATCGGACAAGGGGGGCATGCTCTACAAGCCACCCTCCCGACTTCTGGAGCTTTGTCAGCCGCTACATCCGTTGGTCTTTAATATCCTGTTCTGTCTTGCCCACCCGCAAGTTCACACACTAAGCATCGGTGCTGCATGCCCTGGCGATTTCGACCTACCCGCCATCGCCTTGCCGCTTCTGGATCGGAAAGACGAACTGTTGCCGCCCGTTCAGAATCGCCTGCGCCAGGCATTGGCGGACGCGGTGGGCGAGAAACTGGCGGATAGTTATGCCGCGGGGCTTCCCACGTGGCAGAATAGCCCCGGCTACATGAACATGCCCGTCATGCTCTGGCTGCGGAATCTAGTCCTGGCCTATGACATGCTGGAATATGGCAAGATGCGCTACAATCTGATAGGTAACGGCGGGCATTGGTTCCCCGGTCTCAACGCGGCCCATGTCGATGAACTGGACCTCGAAAAGGCATTGGCGGAATCGCCTTTCAAGGAGACGATTCCTCAGTGGTTGCGAGAAACGCACGCCCTACTTTTCGAGGCCCCCAAACAACGGCTCAGCCAAAGCTAATTTTTCGTGCGATTACTTTCCTTCTGCCACGGCCGCTGGTTTCTCCGCCAGTTTTTTTGGCGAGTTGTCCTTGAATAGCGTCGCAAAGACCAACGTGCCAGCCAGGGTGATGACCAGCGGGAAAGCCCAAATCTTCGGCCACTGGAATTTGCCGTTGACCGAGTACTTGTCCATGGCAAATCCAGCCAATTGCGTGCCGAGGAAGAGGCCCACACCCGTGGTGGCAGCAAAGATGAGCCCTTGCATGGAACCACCGAGACCCTCGGGCGCAATCTTTCCGGCATAGACTTGGGTCGTAATCATGAACATGACATAGGCCAATCCATGAAGGGCCTGAGAAATAACCAGGATCGGCCGAGGCGCAGTCGCCGCATAGATCATGTAGAGCAGCATCCAGGATCCCGACCCGATCACTAGCGTCCATTGAAAGCCGAGATGTCCGATCGCCCAATCCAAGGCATACCATGTGGCGATTGCCTGCGCGGCCTGGGCCATCGCCATGGCACCGGGAATGGCCTTGCCCGAGATTCCGCGGTTCATCATGTACTGCCCGGAACCGAGAAAATAGAACTGCATCGTACCTGCAACGCAAAGCGATGTGACAATGAACAGCAGGAAGTCCGGCTGCTTGAGCATGCCGAATGCCTGTTGGATTGCATCACCGCCGGTGTTAGCCGGGGGCGTTGATGGCAGAAAGAGACAACATCCGGCAGTGACTAGTCCGAGGACGGCAGCGAGCATCATGGCATCGGTGCCGTCGCTTTCGGCCTTGCGGAGCATGCGCCACCCGCTAAGGCTATAGCCGACGAGAGCCCAGGCGACTGGAGCCCAGATGAAGACCTTGCCGCTAGCTGCCGGAGCGTGCGTGAACAAAGCGGCATTCACCAACGGCATGGTGGCAGCATAGCAAAACGACCAGCCCAGCATCGCCAGGAATAAAGTACCGAAGGTCTTCTGCCGCACCGCCACAAACATCAAGATCGCCGCGATTAAATGGGCTCCGGCGAGAATCCATTCGAGATTCAGGTAGCGATCGGCCAACTGCCCCGCCAGCAGCGGCGAGACGATGCAAGCCAGTGGCAAGGTCGTATAGATCCAGCCGGTCTGCTTGCCGCTCATCTTCAGCGGCCCCAGCAAGCGGGCGGCCAGCACCGGTGCCCAGGCACCCCACACCGCATACTCGAAGAACATCACCAAACTGAGACGGATGTAAATATCCAGGGAAATACTCATCGTACAATCCTCGCCAAGTAGCAGGCTGGGTTCTGGGCCAGCAGGAAGTTCCGGTCGTTCCGAAAGGAGTGAGGACCGGCGAATCAATAACTGTACTCATCTCGCTCCGCGAGATGCATTCCATCTCGCGGAGCGAGATGAGTACGTTCCAAAAACCCGACACTTATTGATTCGCCGGTCCTAACCTATGGCCGAGTATACTTTCCGCACGAACGCTCGCCAAGGCCCCCGGATAAATCTTGCGTTTTCTTTCTTTTTTTATCCACTGTGGGGGTTGTTGGAACCGTTAAATCTGATAAACTCATTCTGTGGGATTTGTTCCCAATCCATCCAGCTATAGTTAGCTACTTGTGGGAAACCAACCCAAAGCGTATATTAGAAGGATTCCGCGTGAGTCGCGCACCTTTACTGCCACCGCTTTCCGCCTCGTTATGCAGGGCCGAAGATGCCAGATACCAGGCAACTTATCCTAGGCGAGTTTCCCTGCACGTTGGACGAGCGGTTTCGGCTTTCCATTCCGCAGAGTTTGGTCGATCTCCTGACCAACGAGAAGCCACGTTGCATTCTGGCCAAAGAGCGATCCGGTTGCCTGAGCCTGTGGAGTGCGGAAGCCTGGGAAGCAAAACTCAACGCCCGAATCAAGCTTGTCGAACAGAAATTACAGGCCGACAGTTTCGGCGACGACCGCATTGCCCAGGTGCAATTGTTGGGGCGGCTGCTTTCCACGCGACATCGGCCGGTGGAATTGGGGGGCCGTGGTCGCCTGCTGATTCCCGAGGGATTCCGCGCGTTCCTGGGCGTCGAGCGCGACCCGCCGGAGAACGAAGTGCTCGTCGTGGGAGCAGCCGTGTGTGTAGAAATTTGGAAGCCGGCGGCTTGGCTGGCTTACCTCGAACAGCGGATGCCGAAATTTCGCCGCGTGTTCCATCGGCTTTCGAGCTAGTCCGCATTGTCACCATACCCCGCGCAGCCACCATGTTGGGACGGAAACCAATCCACTACGGCGGCAGAACGGAGTTTCCTGCGCAAACGCAACCATGTCTGGCCCGGTGGAGGTTCCTTTGATCCCGGCGCGTCACTCGGTAGGGATTGCAAGTCATTAGGGATGGGTTTTTTGGCGTATGAAACGCCACCCATTTCCTCCCCGGGCCGGACATGGACGTTTTTCGGAAATGACGAAGGACGCAAAGCAGTGAATGCTTCGTCATTTGCAAACTTGCACGTAAAGCATCCGCAACTGGTGCAGCATGGCCTCGATGTTCTCGGTCTCCTCGGGCGTGCGATTGCCTTCGGTCTTCTCCTGAAGAACCTCGAGAAGGTCGATCAGGTGCTTTGCCACAGGAAGATTCTTCTCGGATTTTCCGTTGGTTGGATCCGGCATAAGCCCCAGGCAGATGGATGCCTGAACGGAAAGCGAACTCGCCAGGTAGGTCAAGTTGGCCGGAGGCGGCTGGACATTGGCCGAAGCCTCAGCCGGTTGCGCTGGTTTGTCGCCGGGACTGCGAGCGGCATCACGCTCGCGCTGGACTTGGCCCTTCCAGTCTTCGTCAACGATAATTTTCTTTTCGGAATCTTGCGTCATGATGAAACCTGCTGGACAGCTAATCGATGCTGCACCGCGGCGCCGATAAAACCTGCAAACAGCGGGTGTGGGCGCGTGGGCTGCGATTTGAACTCGGGATGGTATTGAACTGCGACAAACCACGGATGCGAGGCAACTTCAACGACCTCAACCAGCAAACCATCGGGGCTTAGTCCGACGGGGCGCATTCCCTGGGCCTCAAACTGTTCACGGTAGGCATTGTTAAATTCGTAGCGATGGCGGTGGCGCTCGGAAATTTCCTCGGAACCATAGCACTTGGCGGTTTTGCTCCCCGGCCGTAAACGCGCTGGCTGGGCCCCCAACCGCATCGTGCCGCCCTTTTCGGTAACGTCCTGCTGTTCTTCCATCAGGCAAATCACCGGATGGGGGTTGTCCTTATCGAATTCGGTCGAATGGGCCTTCTCAAGCCCCAACACATTGCGGGCGAATTCCACCACCGCACATTGCATTCCCAAGCAGATGCCGAAAAAAGGAATGCCGCGTTGGCGGACAAAGCTGATGGCATCAACCTTGCCCTCGATGCCGCGTTCGCCGAACCCGCCCGGCACGAGCACGCCATCGACGCCCGCCAGCAGCCGCTCGGCCCCTTCGCGCTCGATCAGCTCACTATGCAACCGCTGAATGCGGATCTGGGCACGATTGGCCACGCCGGCATGGTCGAGAGCCTCGTAGATTGACTTGTAGGCGTCGCGATGTTCCGTATATTTGCCCACCACGGCGATCGTCACCTCGTGCTGAGGATTGCGCAACCGATTGAGCAGATCATGCCACTTGTCGAGATTCAAGTCGCTGGCCGTAAGCCCCAGCTTTCGCACGATCAGGGCATCCAGCCCATGCTCAACAAGGCTGATCGGCACCTCGTAGATGGAAAAATCCTTGTCCTTCTCCTCGATTACGGCCTCGATTGGCACATTGCAGAACAAAGCGATCTTTTTGCGATCGTCGTGGGCCAAGGTCCGCGTAGTCCGGCAAATGAGCACATCCGGCTGGATACCGATCTGCCGCAGCAGGCCGACGGAATGTTGCGTCGGCTTGGTCTTCTGCTCGTCGGCCGCCTTGAGGTAGGGCACGAGCGTGAGGTGGATGTAAAGGCAGTTCTCCTTGCCCACGTCGAGGGCGAACTGGCGGATGGCTTCCAGAAACGGCTGGCTTTCGATATCGCCAACCGTGCCGCCGATTTCGGTAATCACGACATCGACATCGGGGCCGGCAGGCTTGGCCAGCGCAACCTTGATCTCGTTGGTGATGTGCGGAATGACCTGCACGGTTTGACCAAGGAATTCTCCCCGCCGCTCCTTGTTGATCACGGAAAGATAGATCTGACCCGTGGTGTAGTTCGAGTGGCGATTCAGCGGCGAATTAGTGAAACGCTCGTAATGGCCCAGGTCGAGGTCGGTTTCGCTGCCGTCGTCCAGCACGTAGACTTCACCGTGCTGATAGGGGCTCATGGTGCCAGGATCGACGTTAATGTACGGATCGAGTTTCTGCATGCGGACGCGGAGCCCGCGTTGTTCCAGTAGCATACCGATCGAGGCACTGGTCAATCCTTTGCCCAGCGAGCTGACCACGCCGCCGGTAACGAAAATATGTTTGCTCATTGAACTTCCATCCTAGTGTGGGGGGCGCATCATGCAGTAACAGCCCAAGTATTCTAAATGACCTTGCACAATTCTGGTAGGGTGGGACTAGCTTGCGCAGCGATGAATAACCCGGACTGCGAATAATTGCCCCCACCCTGTGGTGGTCAATTCCGCCGGCACTTCTCCACAAATGCCCGATAATCGTCCGAAGTGTCGATTCCAAACGTCGGTTCATCGACCACGCCCACGAGAATCGAGTAGCCCGCTTGCAGGACGCGGAGTTGTTCGAGTTTTTCCACTTTCTCCAAGCTGGAAGGCGGCATGCCGGCAAGTTTCATGAGAAATTCACGGCGGTAGGCGTATAGCCCCACATGCTGATAGAAGTGCGGCGGATCGGCCGCCAGCAGGGCATCGTCCCACTCGCGTGCTCGCGGAATAGGGCTGCGACTGAAGAACAGAGCTTTGCCCAGGCTGTCGAAGACAACTTTCACACAGGCCGAGTCTTCCAATTGTCGCCGACTGCGAATGGGCGTGGCAAGGGTCGACATCACGGCCTCGGGGTGCGCATCGAGAAGTTCGATGGCCAGATCGATCGAATGGCCGGCGATATCAGGCTCGTCGCCTTGAACATTGACGATGATGTCGGCATCCGTCATGCGGCTTGCAACTTCGGCCACGCGATCGGTGCCGCTGGCGGCATTGGGATCGGTCATTTCCACCCGGCCGCCGAATGCCTGTACGGCTTTGTAGATGGCCTCGTGATCGGTTGCCACGCAGATTCCGGCCGGCCGCCGTGCCTGCCTGGCCGATTCGTAGGTATGCTGAATCAGCGGCTTACCGGTCTCGGCCAAGAGTAGCTTCCGCAGCAACCGCGTCGAAGCAAATCGGGCGGGAATGATGATCTGGCTACTCATGAATATTATGGATTGAGTGTTGAAATTTGGGAACCGTGCGATACAATGATAGCATCTGCTACTTTTCCCGGAACGCCATGAGTCCGACTGTTTTTCGTCACGACGGATACCGTTTTTTCTTTTTCTCGCGCGAGGAAACGCGGGTTCATGTCCATGTTGCCTGCGGGGACGGGGAAGCGAAGTTTTGGCTCTTGCCAACGATTGAATTAGCCGAAAACTTGGGGTTGTCTCCAAAACAAATCACCCGGATTACTCGTATTATCGAGGAGCAACGCGATGACATCACTAGGGCTTGGAAAAGACATTTCGCCCCTTGAGATAACAAACATTTCTCGGCATGGAATTTGGCTCATCCTCCACGACAAGGAGTATTACCTGCCGTACAAAAAATATCCCTGGTTTCGCAATGCTCGCATAAGTGAAATTATTGATGTCGAACTCCTCCACGGATTCCACTTGTATTGGCCGGAACTGGATGTCGACCTCGAAATCGCCTCGCTGGAAGATCCGTCTCAGTTCCCGCTGATCGACACGCAAACCCGCGACAATTAGACCTGCGAGCTTGCCGATACGATTCGATCGCTGCGACGCACTCAGTCCACACTTTTTATTACCCGTTGATCAAAGCTTGCCGCAATCCGCTTCCCTGGCGGCACGACGAGATAGCGATCGTCATCCCAGGGGCCGTCCAGAAGTCCTTGCAACAGTCGCATGTCGCCGGAGAGCTTCTCATATTGCCAGCCGCGCTCCGCAGCCTCGGCCTCGCTCTGCTGTTGGAAACGATCGTCAGGCCCGACCCCCATGTCGATGTAGGTCAGCCCGGCGTAGTGACGCATGTTGCATAATTCCTCGTAAAGGAACTGGGCATTGTCTTCGCCGTAGCGAGCCACTAAGTCTTCATAGGACTGGGGCAAGGCCGATTGCGAGTGGGTCGTTTCCTGCCCACCCTGGAGCAGGCCAACCCCGCGCTCGATCCATCCGCTGGTATTGAAGTACACGCCCGGATGGTTTTGAAAGTACTCCAAGTACCGCTCCTTGCTCCCCAGGAAAAGCGTGATGCAATCGTGGGCGCGTGGCACGACCAGCGGGACCGATCGCGCCGCTAGGCCGACGAGGCCGTTGCTGCACAGGCCGTAGCCTAGCAAGACGGCTTCAAACCGGGTCTCGTCGACGCTTGCGAGTACTTCCGCCAACCGGCTCGACATGCCAGCTTGGCCAATGTCGTGCAAGCCCTTGGGCAGGAACTCGACATCAACCAGGTTTACGCTTTGGGCGACGGCCTGGCACAACTCACGATACATGATTTCACAGGCAATGAGCTTGAGACGCATGGATGTGATTATAATCAACCACCCGCCAGAATATCA
>JANXQG010000115.1 GCA_025356915.1 Planctomycetota bacterium
CTTGGGACCGCTGGGGAGAGCCTGGCCCTGCTCATCGGGAGCCGCGTTCATCAGTTTGACTTTGAAGTATTGGTCGATAGGCGATCGAAGCAAACCCGTCTTTTCGTGACCGCGGAATTTCTGCACGATCGGATGCCGGTAATCGCGAGGATCGAGGCTCCCACCAGGATTCTTGTTGACCGCGATCAGCGTCGCCGGAAGGATCTGCCGCGATTGGCTCGCCAGAAGGCTGTTGTAGTTGTCCGCGATGACGCGATCACCGAGGAAGAAAACGAGACTGCCGCCATGGATCAGGTAGTTGTCCAACACGCGAGCTTCGCTGGCCGTGAATTGGGCCACGTTGGAAAGCATCACGCAGTCGTAACTTCCCAGGTCTCGCTCCAACAGGGCATTTTCCGGAGCGATGTCGAACTCGATCGGCGAGCGGCTGTTGGGATCGCTTCGTGACGGCAGGGCGAGAGCAAGATTGAAAACCGAAGACTGCCGAGGATCGCCCGCTGGCCGGCCATCGACACAGAGCACACGTATCGCCTGGCGAACATTTACGGCAAGATAGCGGTGATTATCGACATCCAATGCGTCGGCCGGGCTGCGAGCATCCCCGGGCTTCAGCGGGTCGCCCGCAAGACGAACCTCCACCGCATGATCACCGCTCGATTCAAAGCGAGGGTTAAAACTCACAACCACGTTGCCACCGGCGGGAATGTCGACGTACTGACGGCCCGCCGGATGACCATCGACCAGCAGATCGACGGCTTGACGCTGCCTCGCGATGCGGCCAAAATCGCGCACGCCGGCCTCCAGCGTCACGCTCCGTCCGACCAGAATCACCGGGTCACGGAGGTCGAGCGACGTGACGGCCAGATTATCGTCGCCAGGCTGACCGAGATTGATCACTCGCAGTTGGGCGATTGAAGCCAGTCCAACGGCTCGGCTGCGGAAGTCGGTCTTGGCCGCATCGGTCATCGCGGGCAGCCAGGTTCCCCGCTGTAAGTCGGTAAAGAAGTAGACTTCGTGCCGTGTGAGCCGTGGGCTGTCGCGGCGGGCCGTGTCGAGCACCTTGCGGACCTCGGTCAGCGTGGCCGCCAGATCGGCGCGAGTATGCAGCAGTTCAAGGTTCTGGATTTCCTGGCGAATCAGTTCCTTTTCCAAGCCGGGAGTGGCCACGATCGCGCGTGGCGAGCTGGCCATTTGTACCAGCGTG
Source organism: Planctomycetota bacterium (assembly GCA_025356915.1). Classification (GTDB taxonomy): domain Bacteria; phylum Planctomycetota; class Planctomycetia; order Pirellulales; family Thermoguttaceae; genus JANXQG01. Next base: position 1,205 of record JANXQG010000115.1, read on the forward strand.
AAGCCGTCACCGCGCGCGCTTTGCTCCACGATCCGCGCAGCCCATTGCTTGGCTTCCTCGAAGCGAGTGCGGTCGGTCGCCTTGAAGGCCATGGAATACGACGAATCGATGACCAGCACGCGATGGGTACTTCCGTTGGGACTGAAAATCGGTACAGAATGTTCAAAGTAAGGCTCGGCCACAGCCGTTACGAGCACGACGATCACAAGTGTGCGGATCAGCAACAGGAGCCAGTGCTCGAGATGGATCCGCCGCGTCCGCCGTTTCACCGCCGCCAGCAGAAAATCCATCGCCGCCCAGGCGGTCTCGCGGTACTTCCGCCGACTCAGCAGATGGATCAGCCACGGCGCAGCCGCCACCGCCAACCAGCCAAGCATCGGCAGGCTTTCAAAACCGAACGCGAGAAGCGGCGTGGGGAACATCGAAGGAGTAAAGAGTAAAGGGGGTCGGGAGTCTTTTCGCGACAGAGCCAGCAATCGAGCATATCGGCCGTCTTCAGGTCTGTTTCCCTTAAATACTAATCGGAGCAACGCGATTCTCCGCGGTTCCGAACGTCCGCTTGAATGCAAAATCATTCGTTGGGCGAATTCCAAGCGGCATAATGGTTCCCGGAAGAAAGAGGACGTAGTTCGAGCTTCGAGCCAAACAGGTATCAGTATACCACGAATCCGGCGAATGAAGGGCGCGAGACCCGGTGACCTCTTTAGAATGTCGTTGTGGCTGGTATTCTGCCCCCTCCGAAACGTCCGACCGCAGGTTTTAGTGTATGGGGATACCCTGCCTAAATGGCTTTGCGTGATTCCAGGAGGCGCCCTACAGCTACAGGAACGCGTTTTCCCGAACCTCCGGGAATCACGCAAGTCCATTCAGGGCTAGGGCGGCTTGCGGAACCGGCCGTTGTCACGTATTCTGATACGAATTCACCTGTGCCGCGACACCCGGTTCCGCTTAGGACCGACGCATCAATTACTGTCGTAGGACGGATTGGCAATCCGTCGAATTGCCGGACGG
>JANXQG010000305.1 GCA_025356915.1 Planctomycetota bacterium
GCCGCGTCGGGTGAGTCCATCAGGCTGCTGCTGTCGGTTGCGTTCATCTGGAACAAGACTCGCAGGTCGAAGTCGCGAAGGCTCTGCCGATCCAGCAATCGGTTGACCGTGGCGTAGGAATCGCACCAGGCGATGGTGTGAATCCCGCAGGCGGGGCCGTCGCGGAGGATCGTACAGAACATCTTGCCGGGCGTGGCTGGTTTGTCATCCTCGCGACCGAATGAAAAATCATCCTCTTTGCGAAGATCGCGAAACCGCCCTAGATTGTAAATCAGCAGGTAGATGGATGGCAAGCCGTCTTGGCCTTCCTGCTGGCGGCGGGCCAATTCCACAAAAAGCTCACCGAGAACCTCCGGGGCCTCACGCAGGCCGCCGACCGTGATGTCGTGGGGCAACACGTCCGCCACCCGTTGCCAGTAGCCGGCCTCTGGAGCCTCGGGCCGCGTTCCGTCGAGAATACGAAACCGCACGCGTAGGTCAGGCTTTCCAGCCTGACCTGTATCTCCGATGTCAGGCTGGAAAGCCTGACCCACAAAGGCATGTTGCGCGGCCAAGCCGATCAAACCCGTGGCCATCACGCCCAGGCTGGCTTCCTCGCGATGTCCGGCCAAGAGCAGGTTACTGCCCGCCTGCCGGGCGAAGACCGCAGCGGTTGGCCCCTTGATGGCCACGGCGGAGCCGAGCCAGAAATGCGGGTCCGTCGTTTGTAGCGTAGGCGTCTCGCCTGCGTTTGTACAAGCGGCGGCCAGGCTGGCTTGCAACTCGGGGTTCTCGCCCTGATCGGCGGGAACATTACCTTCAAAGACAATCGGCGGCGGCCGGCGAAGATTCCGGCGGGCACTGAACTCAGTCAGGCGACGGAGGTACTCATCGCGCTCATCGTCCGAGAGCCAGACAATCTGGAAAGGATGATTCCCTTCAAACAGGCCGTTAGCGTCGTTGTAGATCGCTTCGCCTGGCCGAGTGAGCAAGCGGGCGGCCGTGTTGTCTTCACTGAGGATCAGATGGGCGTCGGCTTCGCTGCATTGCAAGGCAATTCGCACCGCCATCTGTCCGATGGTACTGCGAGCCAGCGAATAGGCCCCGCCAAGCGTTTGCGATCCCAGCAGCACATGGATGCCAAAAGCACGGCCTTGCCGCACGAGGCGGTCCAAAAGCAACGCGGATTCCTGCGCGATGCGATCGTCCTCGACGAACAGTTCCTGGAACTCGTCGATCATCAGCAGGACGCGGGCCAGCTTCTCATTGGGCTGGGTATTGCGGAACCCCTTGAGATCCTGCACGCCCAGCCGCCGGAACTGATCGCCGCGAGATCGTAGCTCGGCGTCGAGCCGCTGCAATACACTCAGGCCGAACTCCCGTTCGCTCTCGATGGCGATCACTCGGGCGTGTGGCAACAGATACCGAGCGTAGGCCTTGAATTCCACGCCCTTCTTGAAGTCGACAAGGTAGAGTTCGATTTCGTCAGGACTATAGCGGAGAGCCACGTTGGTGATCAGCACGTGCAGCAGCGTTGACTTGCCGGAGCCTGTCTTGCCGGAGATGAGCACATGTTGCGATGTGCCGCGGCCCAATTCGAGGTTCTGGAGTTTCATTGCGCCGGCACGACCTAATGGGACGTCGATGCCGCTGCGACTGTCGTAGGTCCACCAAGCATCTTCGGTGGGAATGACACAGTGGAATGGCACCTCAACGCGGCCAGCGTCGCGGACCGCATGGCCCACCGCACGCACGATCTCGGTGAACCGCTCGGGTGGCGGTGGGGCGTCGAGCGTCACGGGTGCGGCACCGTATTCGGGATGCTTCCAGACGAACTGACCCTTCTCCTTTTGTAGCGCAGGCGTCTGTAGCGTAGGCATCTTGCCTGCGTCTGTTTGTAGCGTAGGCGTCTCGCCTGCGTTGTTCCGTAACGTAGGCATCTTGCCTGCGTCCCAACGCAGAAGCAGAGCACCGCTGTCGAGATCCGACACGCGCACATTATGCGGCGCCGCGAGCGTGGAATCGACGCCCAGCAGGACAAACACGCCGCAGCGGGCCCCGCTGGCCACGATGCTCTTCAGTCGCTGCACGGCCGTCTCGGTGAAGTTCGCCGGAAAATTAGCAATTACCAGGACACGGTATGGCTCGGCCATCTCGCCCGCGAAGGCGTTGTATTCCAGGATCGAATCGAACTCATTTCGCAGATAGACCTGGATCACGTTCTCCATGTGCTGCGTCAGGTCGGCGAGTCGTTGCTCGATGTGATCGGAGTCGGTCCAGATGCGGCTGGACACGAGTTGTTCATCGAAGTCGGCCAGGTGCATGAAGGCGGAAAAATTCTCGCCCAGGCCGACGGGGTCGAAAATCGTAAAGCGGATCTTGCCGGGCGGCATCGAGGTAAGCAGCCGCAGCATCGAAGCCTGGATCGATTCGATCGCCTTGGGCCGGCCGGTCTCGCCTGCCTTCAGCAAAAGAAGCGAATGATCGGGCAGTGGCAAGAGCAGAGGTAGGGTAAACTCAGTGGCTGGCGGCTTCAGGCGCGGGTCTTCGGGAATGCCCCCACGAATCTTGGCCAATTGCACGTTGATTTGCCCAAAGCGGATGGCTGCCGGCGTTTCGGTGGGTGGCGTCCACGATGGCGCATCGGCCACATTCCAGTCAGGAAACAATCGCTCGCAGTTCTTGCGAATGGATTCCACCGCTTCGACGAAGCGAGCGATGCCGGCGTTCCATCGCTGGGCCATCTCGTTCCACTGGTACTCGTGCTGGGTTTTGCTGGCGGCGAGGGTCTGCTGGCAGGTCTCACGCAAAGCAGAAGACTGGGCCAGGTGACGGCTTTCCATCTCGCGCAGCAGCGGAGGGTATTTTGCATCGGCCTGCTGCAATGCCCCATCGCGAGCGGCCTGAATCGCCGCCAGCCGTGGCGGGTAGTTGGCCTCGATCTCCGCAGTCTGACACTCCCGCTGAGAAAGGCTTGCTCCCATCGCGGTGAAGAGCTTTTCGTTGGCGCGACCGATTTCGGCCACCTGGCGGGAATCGATGGCTGCCAACAACCGTTGGCAGTCGCCCTTGGCCATCTCCAACGTGGAACTACGATCCAGGCCCGCCTCGAGCATCGTCCGCCGCAGGGCTAGATAATAATCGGCACACCGACGCCGTGCCAGGAGATAGACCGGCACACCAATGGAAACGAAGAGGAAGAAACTTGTCGCGGCACTGGCCATGACCCAGCGGTCGTAGTTGCCCCATCCCAATAGGGCACCGGCCGGCACGGTCATGACGCCCCAGAGCAAAAGAGCAATGCCCATCGGCCGCAAGCCTTGAACGAGTTGCGGCATGAACTGGCTGGCCAGGGCATGATATTGGGTCCGAGCCATATCCAAGGCATGGCAGAAACGGCGCACGGGGTGCCGCTCCAGCAAGATACTGATCGGCTGCGGATCGACGAAGTCGCGCCACTGTCCCCAACGGTTCAGCAGCGAAACGGCCTGGCGGTGGATCGTTTGCAGCTCCTGCCAGCGCGATTCCAACTGGGCCTGGATCTCTTTCAACTGCACACCCGAACCGCCTTTGGCCGCTTCGGCAATGGTAGTCGCATCCCATTGGGCGTTCTGCATTTCTTGCTCGGCCGCGACCTTCTCGTCCTCGAATCGCTCGGCGATGTCCTGTCTGGCCTCTTCATATTGCCGCAGCACCGTGGAGTGGTCGATCTCGAAACGCTCGATGGCCGAGTTACGCAATGCGGCGTCCTCCGCCTCGGCGACCGCTTTCTCCTCTCGATAGCAGGTGGTCAGTGCCTCTTGGGCCTCCTGGTAAGTCTTTTCGGCCGCTTCAGTGCGTTCTTGAAAGCCGGCCGCGATGGCCTCCTCTGCCGGCACTCGCTCGGCCACGAGGC
>JANXQG010000179.1 GCA_025356915.1 Planctomycetota bacterium
GATGCAGTGATTCTTGATCCACCCAGTTATGGGCACGGCACGCATGGCGAGGTGTGGCGGCTAGCCGAGGATCTGCCGCAATTGCTAGCCTTGTGTGCGGAATTGACGACTCCTCGGCCACGATTCGTACTGCTGACCTGCCACACTCCAGGCTTTTCGCCTGCCCGATTACGAGAATTACTTGCTGCTGCTTTCGGAGTATCGCCAAGCGTGCAAATTGATGCCGCGCCGCTGGTACTCGTTGCGTCCACAGGGCGGGCATTGCCTAGCGGTGTTGTGGCACGGTGGACATATGAGAATCTGTAATTTCGTTTTCTCGCAATACGCACCCCTCTTTTCACTGAAAACAATCTATCGCAAGAGTTGTTTTGAAATAGTAATAAAGCTCCCCTCTTTCAAAAAACTGCAAAATTCCAAGAATTTTTGGTCAACCTACTTGACTAATGAGGTGTCGGTGTGAGAAAATTTGTTTAGAAAAAGACGAGTGACTCCACACTCTGCGTTGGAACACGATTTCCGCGACGAGGGTGGCTCTTTTGCTTAAATCAAAATACTAAAAATCCCACGATAAACCTAATCAGAGGAAACGATGAAGTTTGCCAAATCCGTATCCGTCGAAGAGTTGCAGGTGATTGGTCGCTTTGAGAGCTTGCGAAAGCTTCTGCTCTCCAAGCAATACGCCGATCACCTGAAGAAGCCTTTGGCCTATTGGGCCTTGCCCACCGATCGTCGATTGCCCCTTGCGTTCCTGGGACGGACCCTGGAGGATCTCTTCCAGATATCATTCAGGGAACTCTCCAATACGCCGGGAATCGGTCAGAAAAAGATTTGCACGTTTGTGAAGTTGCTGGCCCGGGCGGCAAACACGGATCCCTCGGAGTTGCCGACCGACAACCTCCAATTGCCCGATGCGGAAACCAAGGTTGCCGAGCGCAAAGGTGAATTGGCTGACGGGTTTAACGTGGCCACCGTCTCGGAGGTTGTTTGGGGACAGTGGCGAGCGAGCGTGATCAAGCACGGCTTGGGTGACGAGAAGCTTGGCCGCTTGGCGCCGACCTTGCGAAATATGACCCGCGTGATCTGGAATACGCCTTTGGAGGCTTATACCCAATTCAACCTCAGCAAAATTCGTTCGATGAAGACGCATGGCGAGAAGCGCGTGCGTGCGATTCTTGAGGTTTTCCATAGTGTTCACGCGCTCGCGGCCAATATGGGAACGCAGGATCATCTCGTGGTGCGAATCTTTCCCAGGTTGATCGATCGAGTTGAGCGATGGATCGGCAACACCTTGCAGACGGCAGGTGTTTCGACGACTCAGGAATTGTTTGAAAATGTCGTCCGGCCTCTGCTGGAGCAGGTCCGCACCGATTCCACGCAACAGATTGCCAGCCTCGCGGAGAATCGGCTTGGCATTTCCGCACCGATCACAAGTGTTCGCCAGGCAGCGAGGGCCATGGGGTTGACGCGCGCCCGAGTCTATCAGTTGCTTAACGAGATCAACGACATCATGGCGGTACGCTGGCCTAACGGCCGACATCAGATGTATGAGCTTCGCGAAAAGCTGCTCTCGGAGTCGACGCAGGTGGATTCTCCACCTGACTTGCGGCAGTTCTTTGCCGCTATCGAGTTATTCTATCCCGGCAGTCGCCGAGGAGCCGCTGGTCCGCTGGAACATTTACTCGACGAGGATGACGACGAGGAAATGGCCGAGACCATGGCCGAAGACCAGAACCTAGTCGAAGCCAAGTAGGCTCACATCAGGAGAACTGCAACGTCCGTGTCGCTGGACAAGGCAGCGGGATGGATTCCGTTCCACGATCCGGACTTTGCCATCCTGCCATTTTGGCAGGCGGGCCATTCATCTTCCCGCCGCTGCATGTCCGAGAATGGCAGTTTTTTAGGCCAAAGAAACCGCTAGCGACTGCATTGAATCATCATAACACTCTATACCATAATTGTTTATGGTAACGCCACGGCCCAACATGCCGTGCGGCACGACCTTTGCATCGCTATCATCAACAATCCGGGCCTCTCGGCCTCCGGCAAACGGTAAAATATCCAAGTTTATTGTGGACGTCGGTTTTCATTCAGAATTGGCGAAAGGGGCATTGAAGCATGGCTCAAGGTGAAAAAATCATCGGAATCGATTTGGGAACGACAAATTCCGTCGTTGCCGTCATGGAAGGCAAAGAAGCAAAGGTTATTCCCAACCAAGAAGGAAACCGGCTTACTCCCAGCGTTGTCGCCTTCAACGACAAGGGCGAAACGCTCGTCGGCGAGCCGGCCAAGCGCCAGGCGATCACCAACTCGCGGCGCACCGTCTATTCCATCAAACGCTTCATGGGCCGGCGGCACAACGAGGTTGACTCGGAGGAGAAGATCGTGCCGTACAAGGTCATCGGCGGCCCGGAAGAGTACGTCAAGGTCCAGATCGACAATCGCCAGTACACCCCACCGGAAATCTCGGCGATGATCCTCCGCAAGCTCAAGGAGGCCGCCGAGGCCTACCTGGGGCACAAGGTAAATAAGGCCGTGGTCACCGTGCCGGCCTACTTCAACGACGCCCAGCGCCAGGCGACCAAGGACGCCGGCCAGGTCGCGGGTCTCGAAGTGATGCGAATCATCAACGAGCCAACTGCCGCCTCGCTCGCCTACGGGTTGGAGCGGAAGGCCCAGGAGAAAATTTGCGTATTCGACCTCGGCGGCGGCACGTTCGACGTCTCGATCCTGGAAGTTGCCGAAGGTGTCTTCCGCGTCATCAGCACCAACGGCGACACGCACCTCGGCGGCGACGATTTTGACCGCGTGCTGGTCGATTACTGTGCCGATGAGTTCAAACACGGCAATGGCGTTGACCTACGCAAGGATCCCATGGCCTTGCAGCGTCTCCAGGAAGCCTGCGAAAAGGCCAAAAAAGAGTTGAGCACTCTGCAAACCACCGACATCAATCTACCGTTCATCACGGCCGACGCCTCAGGCCCCAAGCACTTACAAATTTCAATCAATCGAGCGAAGTTTGAACAGCTTTGCGACAGCCTCTTTGATCGTTGCCGCGGCCCCGTGCAGCAAGCGATGAAGGACGCGCACCTCAACTACAGCGAGATCGACGAAGTGGTGCTGGTCGGCGGTTCGACCCGTATTCCCAAGGTGCAGGAAATCGTCAAGACGCTCTTCGGCAAGGAACCGCACAAGGGCGTCAACCCGGACGAGGTCGTGGCCGCCGGCGCAGCGATCCAAGGCGGCGTCTTGTCGGGCGAAGTCAAGGACATTCTGCTCCTAGACGTCACGCCGTTGTCGCTGGGCATCGAGACCTTGGGCGGCATCATGACCAAACTCGTCGAACGGAACACCACGATTCCGACAACCAAGACCAATATCTTCAGCACGGCCGCCGACAACCAGAACGCGGTCACCGTGAAAGTATTCCAGGGCGAGCGGGCCATGGCGAACGACAACCGACTGCTGGGTGACTTCAACCTGGATGGCATCCCGCCCGCGCCACGCGGCGTGCCGCAGGTCGAGGTCAAGTTCGATATCGACCAGAACGGCATTCTCCACGTCTCGGCCAAGGATCTTGGCACGGGCAAGGAGCAAAAGGTGCGAATCGAGCAGAGCGCAGGACTGTCGGACGACGAGATCGAACGTCGTCGGAACGAGGCTGATTCTCACGCCGAAGAAGACAAGTTGAAGCGTACGCTCGCCGAACTGCGCAATCAGGCCGACACAATGACCTGGCAGCTTGAGAAGTTACTGCAAGAGCACGACGCCAAGCTGGCAGCCGGCGATAAGGAAGCGGTCAGCAAGGCCATCGAACGGACTCGCACGGCGGCCAAGGGCGAAGACGCCGAAGCAATCAAGTCGGCCCTGCACGAATTGGAGCAGGCTTCGCACGCCTTGAGCAAGACACTCTACGCGAAGACCGGTGCCCAGCCCGATGCGTCCGGTGCTCCGGGTGCTAGTCCCGACGGTGGCCCGCAAGCTGCGGCTGGGCACCCAGGCACTACCGGCGGCGAAGATGAGCCGATTGACGCGGAGTTTGAAGTGAAGTAAACCCGGAGTGGAGATTTCGGGCTAGCCGTGACGGCTCGTCTGCTTTCGTCATTCGTCCTTCGTCATTTCCACGATAGGCACAGCATTTGCCTCCCGGGGAGACACTGCGGCACGCCGCAACTGCCCGCAGGCCGCGTCGATCCGCGCGCCTTTGCGATGGCGGATTGCCACGTTCAGCCCTCCCTGTTCCAGGATCTCGACGAACCGCGCGACCGCACTGGGATGTGGTGTGCGGAACTTCAGCCCTCGGACTGGGTTGTAGGGAATCAGATTGATCAGCGATGGCCGACCGCGGAGGAGCGAGACCAGTTGATTCGCCTCGATCGGACCATCGTTCACCCCGGCTAGCAGAATGTATTCATAGGTCACGCGGCGGCCCGTCTTCTCAAAATACGCATCGGCCGCAGCCAGCACTGCCTCGATGCCGATGTTGCGATTGGTCGGCATGAGTTGTGTCCGCAACTCGTCGTTGGGGGCGTGCAAAGATACGGCCAGGTGGTACTGGCAGTTTTGCTCGGCCAACCGACGGATGCCCACCGGCAGACCGACGGTGGAAATCGTGATCTTGCGGACGCCGATCCCCAGGCCATCCTTCGCGGACGCCGCCGCCAGGGCCGGCATGAGCCGATCGAGATTGGCCAGCGGTTCGCCCATGCCCATGCAAACGATATGGCTCAATCGCTCTTCGGGTTTGAGTAACCGCTGGAGTTGCAGCATCTGTTCGAGGATCTCGCCCGTGGTGAGGTTACGGGTCAAGCCGCCCAAACCGGTCGCACAGAAAGCACACTTCATCGCACAACCAACTTGCGTGCTGATGCATATACTGCAATGGCCTTTGTCGTCTCGCAACAAGACACATTCGACTTGCAAAGCAGCAGGCGCACTCCGTGTGCCGTCCGCCAAGGTCAGCAGCAGTTTTTCCGTGCCGTCGTCATCCTTGCGGTGGACGGCGATTTCGGTCGACCCGATGGTAAACTCCGACGCTAGTTGCTCTCGCAACCCAAGTGGCAGGTCTGTCATCTGCTCCCAGGAGTTGGCCCTTTTTGCAAAAAGCCATTTCCGGATCTGCGCAGCCCGATAGGGCCGCTGGTCATGCTCCAGCATCCAGGTTTGAAGTTGTTCGACGGATTGGTCGAGGATCGGAAGCATGTCGTTATTGTAGACCTTACGGATGACCCAACTTCGCTCGGATGGTGTTGAGCTTCTCCTGTGCCCCGGGAAACTGGGGAAAGAGGCGTACGACCTGCTCGAAGTCCTGCTTGGCGCGAGGCAAGTCGTTTTTCAGCAAATAGGCAAGTCCCCTGGCGTTATAAATCTGGGGTGCGGCATCGTGGATTTGCAGGATTTGGCTGAGCAAACCAATGGCTTCGTCGGGGCGATTGAGTTCGAGGTACTTGGCCGCCAGCATAAACTGCGATTGGATGGTTTCCGGCGACTTGGCGTTGATGTCGGTCATGCGCTGAACGCACTTGACGGCCTCCTCGAGATTTTTCTGCTTGATATGGATTTCAGCCCGACTCATCCAGGCACCCAGGAAGTTCGGATCGCATTGCAGAGCAATGGTATTCTGGTTCATGGCGTTATCGAGATCGTCCTTCTGCATGTGGACGCGGCAGAGATTACTGTGATCCGAGGCCCTGTCATAGCGGACTTCCAGTCCCGCCTTATGACTTCGAATAGCGTCGTCGAATTTGCCTTGTCGAGCCAGCACGATGCCGAGATTATTGTAGGCATCGGCATAGCGCCGGTTGGACACCAGGGCGTCGCTGAAATACTTCTCAGCCAGTTTGAGGTCTTCCGGTCCGTCCCGGCGGGCATAATAGACGCCCAGGTTGTTATTGCCGAAATCGTAGTCGGGTTTGATCTCGATGGTCGCCTTGAAGTTCTCGGCCGAGTAGTCGAACAACAACTGCTGCTTTTGCGTGGGATTGAGTTTTCTGGCTGCCGTCTTGAAATTATCGAGCGGTTCGTCGAAAAACAACGGCCGCTTTTGCGCGTCATCGATTTTTTTGGGCGGCCCCTTGAAGTTCTCTGCCACCTGGTCGAACAACTCCTCGGCTTCTTTCGCGTCAATACTCGACATCTTTTTTGCGTCACTGTCGTAGGCGATGCCGATGTGGTTGTAGGCAAAGTAATTGTTCTCCGTCACCTGCACGGCATGTTCAAAGAGTTGGTAACTATCGACCCAATAACTCACCTGGCGGAAGGTCGCCACGCTGAGCGCAACGAGCACGACGACCGATGCGGTCGCCAGGGCAACGCGCGTTTGGGGCCAGCGGTCGGCGACTTCCTTTAGTAGCCAGGCAATCATCAGGTAGACGCCGATCATCGGCAAATAGGTATAGCGGTCGGCCCGGGCTTGCGTGCCCACTTGCAAAATGCCGATCACGGGCATGAGCGCGCCCAGATACCAAAACCAGCCGATGGCCAGAAAAGGCCGCTTCCGAAAGAACCAAACTGCAGCCCCTGTAATCACTACAAGCAGCGTGGTATATATGCCGAAACTGACGTAAAAGTCCCTTGTCCAACTGTTAGGCACCATGGCCGGATGGGCATAAAACGGGGCGAGGCCGGTCGGCCAGACCGTCTGCCGCAGATACTCTCCGCAGGAGACGACGGCGTTCAAAAGGCGAGCACTCATCGGCAATCCTTCCAAGCTGTTCAGGGCCACGCCCTTGTGCTGGCCGTAGACGGTAATGTAGGAGTCACCAAACACCATCGCGAACCAGGGAAGTTTTTCCGCAAGCAGCCAAAACATGGCGGTCTTGTCCGGTCCTGCATTTTTGCGGCCGGGTGGCCATAACGCCTTCTTCCAGCGTCCCAAGGGCCAGACATCCAAGAGCATGAAGACGCATGGCAACGTGACGATCATCGACTTGGACATCAGGCCCAAGGCAAAAAAACAGGTCACCAGTGTGTAAATACCAAGGGTGCCTGCGACCTCCCCAAACGGCAAAGACTGCCCGATCGGCCACCTCGCGTACCAGGCGTAGGTCAGCATCGAGGCCATCCAGAACAACCCGCAGAGTACGTCCTTTCGCTCGGCAGCCCAGGCGACCGATTCAACTCTCAGCGGATGGATGCCAAACAGCACCGCCACGACGAAACTGGGCCAAAGCGTGCCGGTCATCAGTCGCAAGGCGAGGAACAGCAACACGGCGTTGAGGCAATGGATGGCCATGCTGACCAGGTGATGTCCGCCCGGCCAACTGGTCTTATAGCGATTGTTTTCGGGTTCCCAGCTTCCCTGACTGAACAATTGCCAGTCGAGCATGTGCGATATCCAAGTGAGGGGGTGCCAGTTTCCCTCGTGGGCGTCGGAGAATGCCCACTTGACGTTCTTCCAGGTTAATCCGCTGACAATCTGAGGTTTCTCATAAATGTAGACATTGTCGTCGCAGACCGTGAATTTGTGTCCCGCCGTTTGCACGTAGAGGGCCGCGATCAGCACGGCCAGCCCCAAGCTGAGCGCAAGCGTGATCCGGCGACGACCCATCGACGGAGGGGGAGTATAGCCGTCCGGCTGCGTCCCGCCACCATAGTGCGGCGAGTCGAACGAGTTGTCGGATCGGTCTTGTGCTTCTTTTAACGCGCGGCGGCGCAGTTCGTACTTGTTAGCCATAGTTCTATTTTGGTTTTTCGGGCGGAAACGTGCAAGTGGCAATTATTTTTTCATTATTGTCTCCTATTCCTCTTGACCGTTAAGTCCCGCTCGTTTACGATCCGCAACCATGACCGGCCGCAGGGGACTCGGGTGGCGGTTCCCTTTTCTTGGCGCGAGGTGTTTTATGGGCTTTTCCATGCGAATTCTCCTGGCCTTGGCTCTCCTGCTTGCTGCCGTTCCCGTGGTGGCCAGTAACGTCGATCACTATGAACTGGCCCCTTCCGTCATGCGGCGCAATGGCCAGCCGATCTATCCTCCCGGTGCGATCGATCCAGCGATGGCCAACCCGCCAGGTCCGCCGCCGGAGAGCGCGATCCCGATGCCGCCGGCACCCGACTTACCCGTCGGAACGACGCCCATGGGTTCACCCGTCTGGTCGCCCAACGGCCCTGCGAGCCCGAGCAATTCCACACCCGGAGCCACCAACGCCGGCGCATGGAGTTTTCCGTCCGCCGCGCAAACCCAGGTCTATCCTCCGGCCACTGCTCAGGTCTATCCTCCGGCCACTGCGACACCCGCAATTGAGAAACTAGCGCAGAGCAGTTGGTACACGCGAGCCGAGTACTTTCACTGGAACGAGCGGATTGGTTCGGTGAATTTCGTCAACGAGAACGGGGCCCTCTTCACCCTGGGCTACTCGCGGCAGATCGGCATCGAACGCTTCCGCGCGGAACTGTTCGGTGGCGACGTGCATTACAACAGTTATGACGACACGGGTTTGAAAAACATGGCCTCGAACACCGGTTACCTCGGCCTCCGCGGTGAATATGAGATGGTTCTCGCGCCTGCCGCCTGGGAGGGCCGATTCGCCTTCCTGCTGGGGTTGGGCAGTCGCTTCTGGATCCGCGACCTGCACGACGGGTCCGACAACCAAGGCTACCAGGTGGTCGGCTATCAGGAAACCTGGTGGACGATGTATCCATATCTCGGGCTGGAAACCCATTGGCGTCCGGGATCCGATTTGGATTTTTACTCGGAGTCGCGGGTCGGCATGACGGCCATGACTTACGAATTCGCCTCGACGACTCCCGTTGTCCCGGATCCCGCGAATCCCTTCATTGCCGAGCGGCCCCTGTGGCCCAAGGTGGGCGTCTTCGCTAACGTGGAAATAGGGTTGCGCGGACCACGGTTCTTTATCGCCGGCCGTGCCGAAGTAATGAGTTGGGGAGAATCGTCGTGGGGCCTCTACTCCTATCAACCCCAGTCGCTGATGGTGACCGCTGGCGGGCGGTTGGGGTTCACGTTCTAAATAGAGGGAACTCGTCCCATTCATTCCCTACGCCAACGGAAAAAATTCCGTTCTACGGAGGGGCTTTGCAGTTCTCCAGAAACTGCTGCGGTTCAAATTGTCGCTTTTCGTGAAATCGGGTACAATCTGGGTTTTATTCCTCCTGACTCTCCACGATTTCGCAACATGCCACGCTATAATCCGGCCGCGATCGAACCAAAATGGCAACACTACTGGGAAACGAACCGAACGTTTGCCACTCCCCGGCTGCCGAAGGGACCCAAGATGTATGTCTTGGACATGTTCCCCTATCCCAGCGGCGCGGGCCTGCACGTCGGCCACCCGGAAGGCTATACGGCCACCGATATCGTCTGCCGCTACCGTCGCAACCGGGGTTACAGCGTCATGCATCCCATGGGTTGGGATGCCTTTGGGCTGCCGGCTGAGCAACACGCAAAAAAGACAGGCACCCACCCGCGGACCACGACCGAGAGCAACATCAACAACTTCCGCCGTCAGTTGAAGATGCTGGGCTTCAGTTATGACTGGGACCGCGAGTTGGCCACGACCGACGTAGCCTACTTTCGCTGGACGCAATTTATCTTCCTCGTGCTCTTCGACACTTGGTTTGACGCCGAGCAGCAGAAAGGCCGGCCGATCGCTGATCTGCCGATTCCCGAGGAAGTCGCCGAGCAAGGTCCCGAGGCCATGGATGGCTATCGCGACGAGCATCGCTTGGCCTATCAGATCGAGGCCCCGGTGAATTGGTGTCCTGCCTTAGGCACGGTGCTGGCCAATGAGGAGGTGATCGGCGGCCTGAGCGAACGCGGCGGCCATCCCGTGGTGCGAATGCCGTTGCGGCAATGGATGCTACAGATCACCGCCTATGCGGATCGGCTGGAAACGGACCTCGATGGACTCGACTGGTCGGAGAGCATCAAGATGCTCCAGCGAAACTGGATCGGGCGGAGCACCGGCGCGGAAGTCGATTTCTTCATCGGTACGATCGTGGACGATGAAGCCGCGACCGTGGACGACCAAGGCACGACGATCAATAATCTAGGAAAACCTTCGCGGCGGGAGTATGAAGGTTGGCGGCGCGATCGCGAACTGGCCGGCTACTCGACCAAGCCGGACGAGCAGGTTTTGCGGATCTACACCACGCGGCCGGATACGCTCTTCGGCGCCACTTACATGGTCATCGCGCCGGAGCATCCATTCGTCGAGCGGTTGACCACGCCGGAGCAGGCGGAGGCTGTGCAAGCCTATTGCGAAAAAGCCGCGCGGAAGAGCGATATCGACCGCACCGACTTGGCCAAAGACAAGACCGGCGTGCCTACCGGCTCGTATGCCATCAATCCCGTCACCGGACGGACGATTCCCATCTGGGTCGCCGACTATGTACTGATCAGCTACGGCACCGGGGCGATCATGGCCGTGCCGGCGCACGATGAGCGAGATTTTGAGTTCGCCAAGAAGTTTGGTCTGCCGATTACCGCGGTGGTGATGCCGGATACGGCCATGGGGCGGGGCCAGCAAGCGGTTACCGTCGGTCGCGAGCTTGTCCCACCCAATTGTGTAAGCGAGGCGTTCACCGGCGACGGCCATGCCATCAACAGTGGGACCTACGACGGCCTGCCGACAGCCGAATTCAAGCAACGGATCGCGGCCGACCTTTTGACCAAGGGTTTGGGCCGTACGGCGGTGAATTACAAGCTTCGCGACTGGCTTTTCAGCCGCCAGCATTTCTGGGGCGAGCCGTTTCCGATCCTCCGCGAACTCGATGAACAGGGCCAGCCCAACGGCCGACTCCGCGCGCTGAAGCCGGAAAACCTGCCCCTGGACCTGCCGGAAATGATGAAGTTCGACGCGGCCCACGACCGTCCCGAGCCACCGTTGGACAAAGCCCCTGACTCTTGGCTTTACGTCACGCTCGACGGCAAGCGTTACAAGCGGGAGACGAATACCATGCCGCAATGGGCCGGCTCCTGTTGGTATTATCTCCGCTTCCTCGACCCAGAGAACGCCAAGGTCCTAGTCGATCCTGAGTTGGAAAAAGCCTGGATGCCGGTCGATCTCTATGTCGGCGGGGCAGAGCATGCTGTCCTACACTTGCTCTACGCGCGTTTCTGGCACAAGGTGCTCCACGACCGCGGTTACTTGAGCATGTCCGAGCCGTTCCACAAGCTGGTCAATCAGGGCATGATCCTTGGCGATACGGAATACACCGGCTATCACACCGAGGCCGGCACTTGGGTCAGCAGTGCCGAGGCAACCGCCGACGCCGATGGCAAGCCGGTTGCCAAGAAAACC
>JANXQG010000190.1 GCA_025356915.1 Planctomycetota bacterium
AAGATCGGCAAGGAGTTCGGGGGCCGTGACCACACCACCGTACTACACGCCTGCCGCAAAACGGAGGAATTGCTCCAATCCGACCCTGCCATCCGGCAGGCGATTGATCAATTGCAGCGGAAGCTATAGGGTGCTAGTCAAAATGGGGCATGCCTACGCAGAACGGAATTCATTCCGTTTGCCTGAAAAAGAAAGGCAACGGAATGAATTCTGTTCTACGAACACGGGGTGCTAGTGACGAACGGCCACCAATTGCGTACAATGATCCCTGATAAGTTGAGAAGTTTATAGAGAGAGACCGATTCATGAAAATTAAATGTGAGCGAGAGAAGTTGCTTCACGCTTTCCAGACGGCCGCCAGCGTGGCCCCCTCCCGCAGCCCGAAGCCAATCCTGCAAAACCTGAAGCTGGAAGTACATGACGACAAAGGCATCCTCATGGGTACCGACCTGGAGGTCGGGATTCGCATCGATGTGGAGGGGATTAGCGTCGAGTCCCCCGGCAGCGTGGTTCTGCCAATCACGCGGTTTTTGTCGATCTTGCGCGAAAGCAGCGACGAAACGCTTTCCGTCGAAAGCGATGGCCGAAAGATTCAGGTCCGCGGCCAGCGGAGCGAGTTCCAGTTGCCTTCGGAGAATCCTGACGAGTTCCCTGCCGTCGGACTCTTTGATGAGGCCCATTATCACGAAATGCCCGCCCGATTCTTCCGCGAGATTGTCCGCCGCACCGTTTTTGCCACCGATAGCGAGAGTAGTCGCTACGCCCTCGGCGGCGTGTTCCTGGAGTTGACGGCGGACCATATCACGGCCGTGGCCACCGATGGTCGCCGTCTCGCCCGACAGGAAGGTCCGGCCAAGTCGGTTGGCGAACTTCCGGCAAGCGATCGCATGACGATCGTACCCACCCGGGCGATGCAACTTCTCGACCGCGCCCTTGGCGATAAGGAAGAGATCCTACAGCTTTCGGCCCGCGAGAACGACGTGCTCATCAAGAGCGGTCGCATCGTGATGTATTCGCGGTTGGTCGAGGGACGTTTTCCCAAGTGGCGCGATGTATTTCCCCGTCGCGACAACACCCAGCGCATCGAACTCTCGGTCGGTCCCTTCTATGCGGCAGTCCGCCAGGCGATGATCGTCACCAGCGATGAGCGTCGCGGTGTCGATTTTACCTTTACCCAGGGCAAGGCGATTTTGGTCGCCCACGGGGCGGAGTATGGTGAATCGCACGTCGAACTGCCGATTGCTTATGAAGGACCTGAGATTGTCATCACGCTCGATCCCCGCTACCTGAACGAGTTCCTTCGCGTACTCAATCCAGAAGCAACGCTGCTCATGGAGTTGCGTGATTCCGAGAGCGCGGCGGTCTGTTCCACCGACGACGGCTACGCCTACGTGATCATGCCGCTGGCCCGAGATCAGAAGTAGTAAGAGAAGGAGTAACTCCTCCCCCCATGCCCGGTCCGGAACGTATCGCCGACATCCTCACACAACTCATGGCCCGGCGTGGTTTTGCTCGGGTGCAAGGTGCGGATGCCTATCGGTCAGCCTGGAATGAGGCGGCCGGTTCGCTGGGGGCTCAGTACAGCCGCGTTGGCCAATTGAAGCGTGGAACGCTGGAAGTCGTCGTCACCAATTCGGCCCTGATCCAGGAATTTGGCTTCCAAAAGTCCGCCATTCTCACCATCCTGAACCGCTTACTACCCGACCACAACATCAAAGACCTGCGTTTCCGCCTGGGAGCAATCAAATAATTGAGAGTGCGGTAATTTCATTACCACACTCCAAATCGCATACAGAGAACGAGACCTTATGTCCACCGATTCCAATACCGATCCCCAAAACGCCGATCCCCAGAACTCCGATCCCCAGAACACGAATTCTCGGAACGACAATCCATACGATACGGGTCAGATGCGCCACCTCACGGATCTGGAGCACGTCCGCGAACGGTCCGGCATGTACATCGGCAATCGCGACGTCAGTGGACTGCACCATCTCGTTAGCGAAGTTGTTGATAACTCGATCGACGAAGTCATGGCTGGCCAGGCCACCGTGATCCTAGTGACGGTCAACCCGGATGGCTCGATCACCGTGGCGGACGATGGCCGCGGCATTCCCGTCGACATTGACCCGAACATCGGCAAGTCCGCCTTGGAAGGCGTGATGACGATGCTCAAGTACGGCGGCAAGTTCGACAACAAGGCATACAAGACCTCCGGCGGTCTGCATGGCATTGGTGTGAAGGCGGTGAACTTCCTCTCCGAGTGGTGCGAAGTCGAAGTCCGCCGCGGCGGCCACGCCTATCAGCAGGAATACGAACGGGGCAAGCCGACCGGCCCGGTGATCCGCGTCGGCACGGCCCAGGGCACCGGTACGAAGACCACCTTCAAACCCGATTACCAGGTCTTTGGCGACCTGAAGTTCGACAATAACATCCTCCATAAGCGGCTTCAGGAACTGGCCTTCCTCAACCGTGGCGTGAAGATTGTCTACAAAGATCTCCGCAACGGCGAAGGCGAGACGTTCCAGTACAAGGACGGACTCCTCGACTTCATCCGCTACCTCAATCGGGCCAGCGAGGGGATCCACGCCGACGTCGTGCATATCAACGCCAAGTCCGAAGAACCGCCCATCGAAGTCGAAGTGGCCTTCCAGTACTGCGCCGAGTACACCGAGAGCATTCATTGCTACGTGAACAACATCAACACCAAGGATGGCGGCACGCACCTGACCGGCTTCCGGACTGCCCTGACGCGGACGCTCAATGCCTACGGCAAGAAGGAAAACATCTTCAAGGACATCGTGCCCACGGGCGAGGATTTGCGAGAAGGCCTCACGGCGATCATTTCGATCCGGATGCCGAATCCGCAGTTTGAATCGCAGACCAAGGTCAAGCTCAACAACCCCGAACTGGAAGGCGTGGTGAACTCGATCGTTGGTGACTTCTTCTCCAAATATCTGGAAGAGCATCCCAAGACGGCCAAGTTGATGATCGCCAAGGCGGTGCTGGCGGCGGAAGCCCGCGAGGCGGCACGAAAGGCCAAGGCCCTGCTCCGCGACCGGAAAGGCATCTTGGCTGGTGGTGGACTGCCTGGCAAGCTCCGCGACTGCACGAGCAAGATCGTCGAAAGGTGCGAGCTTTATCTAGTCGAAGGTGATTCGGCCGGCGGCAGCGCAGAAGGCGGCCGCGACCGCGAGTTCCAGGCCATCCTCCCCTTGCGCGGCAAGATCATCAATGCCTATAAATCGCGTGAAGATAAGGTGCTGGCCAACGAGGAAGTCCGCAGCATGATCTCGGCCATCGGCTGCGGCATCGGCGAGGAAGTCGATCTCACCAAGCGTCGCTACGGCAAAGTCATCATCATGACCGATGCCGACGTCGACGGTTCACACATCCGCACCTTGCTTTTGACATTCTTCTATCGGCAAATGTACGACCTCGTTCGCGGCGGGCACGTCTATGTGGCCCAGCCGCCGTTGTTCAAGATCACGCACAAGAAGCACACCTACTACGTGCAGACCGAAGCGGAGATGAACATTCAACTGCTCGAATCCGGCTTGAAGGACGCCATCTTCGAGCCTGGCGGCGGCCGCACCATCGCCGCCGCCGAAATGGAGCGGCTCTGCCGCACGCTTT
>JANXQG010000212.1 GCA_025356915.1 Planctomycetota bacterium
CGGCCGGTGCCCTCGGCACCGGGGGATGGCACGTCGAGACCCTCGATGATTTCGCTTGCACGAGCCACTTTGTCGGGCCGCCCACTGACTAGCAATCGATCGCTGCCGACCTCCTGGGCGACGCGGATCGAACCGTCGGCCGCCAGGTTCTTATCTTCGGGAATCTCCAGCAACTGGCGGAGAATCGGCAGCACTTCCTCAGGCCGAGCATACTTCAGGCGGAAGGTCTTCAGCCCGGACGACACCGTTCCTTCGGGTCCTTCGATCCGTTTCAGAAAGGCACGGACCGCGCGAAGTCGCCCTGCCGTATCGGTCACGAACAACTGCTGCGACTTGGCCAACGCCACCACCGATCCCTGCGGTCCCAGCAGCTTACGGACTTCGATTTCGGTGTCTTCAGGGCGGATCTTGTTCAGGTTGAAGAGTACGCTCACGAGTTCAAACTCGCCTTTGCTGTCCAAAGCTTCCAGCGGCACCATTGATACCAAGTTGGCCGGAATTCCGTCTTCGATGTTGATGAGCATCAACATCCGATCGCGCCGCACGAGCGTGTAGCCTTTGGTCAGAAGAACGCCATTCAGCAGATCGATCGCTTCGGCCGGCGTATACTCTCGGGTATCGCTATAATTGAACGTGCCCGAAGGCGGTGCATCCATGACCAGCGAAAGATCGGCCTGCTGGGCGAACCAATCGAGCACATCCTTCCAAGGCTGAAAGCGAAACTGGAAACGGAGCTTTTCTGTTTTTTTACCCAAGACGACCGGCCGCTTATCGGGTTTGGACGGTGACGCCTCGAGTGAGGGGGCAATCGCAGGCCCAGCTGTGGCCGACGCGGCCTGCGGAACCTTTGCTGATTTGGCCCTCGCTTCCGCCATGGGTTCGGCTGAATTTGCCAGGTCCGCAGAACTGAAAAAGAGTACCGCAAGAACTGCGATGCTTTTCGTATGACAGCAATCAAAGCTTCGCATAACCACTCCAATGGCGACAGGGGGCTGGGGCCAATTTTGGCCGTGCATATCTCGCAACATATTCTATTGTAATTCCCACCCTTCCATCGTGCCAGTTTTAATAACTTTCAATGCTGTCCGAGCGGCACGAACAAACGCTTCCAAGGCCAACCGATCCTTGATTCCCGGATGCAACTCCACGCCGCTGGCTGTATCGACGGCACGAACGCCAGTGGCATGTATCGCGTCCGCCACGTTTTCCGCCTTCAGCCCGCCAGCGAGCACCAATGTGGGGGTTGGATACTTTTCACGGAATTCTTTGGCAAGAGACCAATCCGCCAGCTTGCCACTACCGCCAAAACCGCTGGTGAAGGGGGCATCCAAGAGGATCATCCGTGGCAGGCAACCAAGTGACCGACAGGTTTCGAGATAGTCGAGTACCGTGCGCATGCCATCCTCTCCGGCGGCTCGAAACGCCTTCATTACCGGCCGGCCGCCGAGGGCCGCCAGCAACTCGGGCGGCTCGTCACCGTGAAGTTGAATCAGATCGAGACCCAAGGCATCGTAGGTATGACAAATCTCACCGGGCGTGGCGTTGACAAATAACCCAACCTTGATGATCTCGGCGGGCAACTCAGCGATAATCGCCCGCGCGCGATCAAAATCAATCGCCCGCGGACTCTGCGGATAGAAATTCAGCCCGATGGCATCGGCGCCCGCTTCGGCAGTCGCCCGAGCGTCTTCTGGCCGCGTGATGCCGCAAATTTTGATGGTGAACATAATGCTTCGACGCAGGCGGGACGCCTACGCTACTATACCTTCGGCAGGATGCCTTGGGCAACGCTTCGCAGTCGCTCGGGAGCGACGATAAGCACATGGTTTTTCTTGCCAATCGAGATCAATCCGGCATCAATCAGGCGGCGAAAGGTTCGCGAGAAAGTTTCGCTAGTCAAATTGAGATGACTGGCGACATACCGCTTGAGGCTGGGCAAGGCCACCGCGCCATCCGCAGTCCGTCGCGCATCAAGCAGGTAGTTGGCAATCCGGCCGGCGGCGTCGCGAAGTACGACATCTTCCAAAAGCCCGACGAGGTGCTTAACCCAAAGCGACAAGCCAGAAAGCATTCCCAGGCAAAGCGGGTGGTCTTCTTCGAGTGCCTTGCGAAACAACGGCTGGGGCAGCAGTGCACAAAGAGTCGCCTCGACCGCTTCGGCTGATGCCGGCACTTTGAATCCGCCCAGGGCCGCCACTTCAGCGAAAGTACCGCCGGCCTCGACGATGTGCAACACATGCTCTTTTCCCCCTGCCCCCGTCTTGAAAACGCGAACCATCCCCTTGCCGACCACGTAAACGCCCGGACAGTCTTCGTTTTCACGAAAGATCATCTGGCCTTTGCGGAACTTCGCCAACCGAGCCATCGCCGCCAACCGCTGGAAGCTCTTCGCGGGAACGGCCGTGAATAAACGACAATCGGCGAGGATTTCTATGACACTCAGCATTTGCGAAAAATCTTTCCGAATCTTGATCTGGATCAATTGCGGCAGTATGGTACAACGGTATTATAAGGTAGTGATTGACGAAACCATAGTTTCTTTCTAGTTATATTTCTAACGGAATAAATTCCGTTCTACGAACAAGGATTTCTTATTATGTTTTGTTACCAATGTGAACAGACCTCCAAGGGTACCGGGTGCCAGCAGATCGGTGTTTGTGGCAAGGAGCCGGAAACCGCCGCCTTACAGGATCTTTTGGTCCACGCTACCAAGGGGTTGTCGATGTATGCTCACCGAGCGGCCCAACTC
Organism: Planctomycetota bacterium; assembly: GCA_025356915.1. GTDB lineage: Bacteria > Planctomycetota > Planctomycetia > Pirellulales > Thermoguttaceae > JANXQG01. The sequence goes on from JANXQG010000212.1 coordinate 2,750, forward strand.
GGCGCTCGTGACGTGCAGGTCGATCGCACGATGCTCGAGGGCCTTTTCGCCACGGTAACCAACGTCGATTTCGACCCAGCCCGAATTGAGGAGCACCTCGCCAAGGCCGCGACCGCTCGCGACAAGGCCCGAGGACTCTATGAAGCCGCCTGTGCTCGATCGGCCAAAACACCCGAGAAGCTTTCAGGCCCCGCCGCCTGGCAGCCTGCGGCCGACCGCGCGGGACTAATCCGGCAGGGCGAAGAGGTGGGGGTTCCTAAGTTTCAGGCGACCCTCGGAACCGACATTGCCGGCCTTTTGGAGCTGGCACTCTATGGACTGAAGGGGGCTGCGGCCTACGCCGATCACGCCCGGGCACTGGACTACGAAGATGTCAGTCTTTATGCCCAATTCCACGAGGCCCTCGATTTCCTCGCCAGCCAGCCGACCGATGTTGACGCAATCCTTGGCTGGGTCTTGAAAACCGGTGCTTTGAACTTGAAGGTCATGGAGTTGCTCGACAAGGCCAATACGGAAACTTATGGCCATCCCGAGCCGACCGTGGTCAATGTTCGACCCGTCAAGGGGAAGGCGATTCTCGTCTCCGGCCACGATCTGAAAGATTTGGAAGACCTGCTCAAGCAGAGCGAAGGGAAGGGCGTGAATGTTTACACGCACGGCGAGATGCTTCCCTGCCTTGCCTATCCTGGCCTGAAGAAGTACAAGCACTTGGTGGGCAACTACGGCGGGGCATGGCAGAACCAGGCGGCTGAGTTTGAAGCCTTCCCCGGCTCGATTCTGATGACGACCAACTGTATCCAGAAGCCACGTGAAACCTACAAGGGCCGCATCTTCACCAGCGGCTTGGTCGCTTGGCCGGGCGTGCAGCATGTGGGCCGCGATCGCGACTTTGCGCCAGTCATCGAATCGGCACTGGCCGCTCCCGGCTTCATGGCCGACGCCCCGCCGAAGACGATTACCATTGGTTTCGGCCGCAATGCCGTTCTGGGCGTGGCCGACAAGGTCATCGACGCCGTCAAGGCGGGAAAGATCCGCCATTTCTTCCTCGTCGGCGGTTGTGATGGGGCAAAGTCCGGGCGAAACTACTTCACGGAATTGACGCAGAAGCTGCCGAACGATTGCGTGATCCTCACGCTGGCCTGCGGCAAGTATCGCTTCAACAAGCTGGAATTCGGCGACATCGGCGGCATTCCTCGCCTGTTGGACATCGGCCAGTGTAACGATGCCTATTCCGCAATCCAGATTGCCGTGGCCCTGGCTGGCGCGTTCAATTGCGGCGTGAACGACCTGCCGCTGTCGATGG
>JANXQG010000218.1 GCA_025356915.1 Planctomycetota bacterium
GGTGATCTTCGTGACCGGTCCCTTGACGAGTTGGCCGGGCTGATACTTGCCGGGGATGTCGGTCGCCCAAGGATCGTCGGCCATCTGCTTCATGCCCAAGGCGATGCGGCGGCGGTCCTGATCGACCGAGAGCACACGGCATTCGAGCACCTGGTTCTTCTCAACCATTTCGTTGGGGTGGCTGATCTTGCGGGTCCACGACATATCGCTGACGTGCAACAGGCCGTCGATGCCTTCTTCGATCTCGATGAACGCGCCGTAGTTCGTCAAGTTGCGTACGGTTCCCTTGACGATCGCGCCCGGCGGATAAAGGTTGATCACCTTGTCCCAGGGATTTTCCTGGGTCTGTTTCATGCCCAGCGAAATTTCCTGCTTGTCCTTGTCGATCTTCAGCACCACGACTTCGATCGTCTGGGCGGGCTGCACCAGTTCGTTGGGATGGCTGATGCGCTTGGTCCACGACATTTCGCTGATATGCACCAAGCCCTCAATGCCCTCTTCCAGCTTGATAAAGGCACCATAGCTCATCACGTTGACCACGGATCCTTTGATTTGCGTGCCGACCGGGAACTTGGTGGGCACATTTTCCCACGGGCTGGGAAACTTCTGCTTCAATCCCAGGGCGATCTTTTCTTTCTCGTAATCGATGTGCAAGATATGGACTTCGATTTCCTGGTCGATGGCGACCATTTCGGATGGATGGTTGATACGGCCCCAGCTCATATCCGTGATATGTAGCAGGCCGTCGATGCCACCGAGGTCGACGAACGCGCCGAAATCGGCGATGTTCTTGACCACGCCCTTGCGGCGCTGGCCGACTTCCAACTCGGCGAGCAGTTGGGCCTTCTTTTCGGCCCGCTCTGCCTCGATCAGGGCACGGCGGCTGACAACGATATTGCGCCGGGCTTCGTCGATCTTGAGCACCAGGGACTGGATTGTCCGCCCGATGTAATCTCCGATGTCGGCCGGGCGGCGAATGTCAACCTGACTGGCTGGCAAGAAGACAGGAACGCCAATATCGACCAGCAACCCACCCTTGATCTTGCGAGTGGCCACGCCCGTGACGACGTCGCCCTCGTGGACCGAATCCATGACCGACAACCAGGCCTCGATTTTCTCGGCCTTGCGCTTGCTGAGGGTGATCATGCCGCGGGAATCATCGACCAAGCCGTGGATGTCCTCGACATCCTCGATCAGGACTTTGATCATTTGCCCCGGCAGGGGTAGTTCTTCGCCTTCATCCCACTCGCTGCGGAAGATAATGCCTTCGCTCTTATAGCCGACGTCGACCAAGACGACATCGCCCTCGGTTCGGAGGACGCGCCCTTGGACAATTTGATTGACTGCTACTTCCTGAGTTCCCCAGTCCAGTTCTTCCGGCAGTGCCGCTTCCAGGGCTTCATTGAGTTCCTGCTGCCATTCCTCCTCAGAAAGGTCCAGCGTTCGGATGAGGTTACGATTGACCATGAATTCGATTCCGTATCTAAAACACGCACACAAAAAGACCGCTCGTTCGCCCGGTTCCCGGCACCCAGGAACTTCCATGCAGACCATCGAGAATCGCCCATTATACAGGTATGGGAATAATTAGGCAACGGGAGTCAGGAGAACGGTAATGTCCAACGCGAAGGGGTCGGGTCGATGTTTTCGGGCAAGAATATCTGGTGAATTTCATCCGTTCCACGAGTAATATATCGGAACTGATAGGTGAGAATACGTATTATTTCTTTCAATCAAACCCCCGATAGTGTTATTCTTCCGAGAATCTTTTGGTTCTTGCCCCTACCCCTCTTTGCAAAAGATCGAGGAAACGCTAAACTGGTCTTTTGATTGTTACAGAACATAGGTAGGAAGAGTTCAAGCAGACACGGTAGGAGTACGGTGCTTCGCCACGAAGAGTGTCGAGCCAGCCCAAGTGGAGCCGTCGCGGTAGCAGATGACCATAACCAAAGAGCGAAAGCAGGAATTGATTGGTGACTTTAGGCGTAAGCTGGATGATACCGGCTCACCCGAGGTACAAGTCGCCATAATAACTACCCGGATTACCGGGCTGACCGAGCATTTGCGAGGGCATAAGAAGGATTACGCGTGCCGACGCGGCCTGCTGATGCTGGTCGGTCGCCGGCGACGACTGTTGGACTATCTGAAGAAGATTGACCCACGGCGTTACCTCGACGTGATTCGTCGCCTCGAAATTCGCAAATAGGCGATTTCACATTTGTGGCGTAGAATCGCGCGTAGCGCAGGCGAGCCTTCGGGTTTCACCGATGTGGGGGGCCTTGCAGGCTGTGAGATTCAGTCGTCTGCCTTGGGGTCGCCCATTGCTGACCGGCGCGATACGAATCTGGGAACCATGCACGGGTTGGCCGGCCAACGGCGCTCGTGATTATTCTCAATGGGAAGCCTCGCTGGTGCTGGCTTCGCCCGCTGCGAAGTGGGGTTGCAATTTGCGATCGCCCTTTTGTCATGCGCTCTGCCGTAGTTGGCATGAATTCTTCCCCGAGAACCTATTCAGGAACCCTAAGATGACCTTGGAGTGTACCAAGCTCAATCCGGTTCTCGGAATAGATTCTAAGCAAAAAGGTAGAAACTACGTTGAAAGTACGTGTTGAACGGAAAATTGGAGCGCAAACGCTTTCCATCGAGACCGGCGAATTAGCCAAGCAGGCAGCTGGTAGTTGTTTAGTCCAGTATGGCGAGACCGTGGTACTGGTGGCCTCCGCCACCGGCCCGGCTCGAATTGGCTGTGATTTCTTTCCCCTGACGTGCGATTATCGCGAGCGAGTGGCCGCTGCGGGCAAGTTCCCCGGCGGATTCCTGAAGCGAGAAGGCCGTCCGACCACCAAAGAAATTCTTACCGCTCGGCTCATGGACCGGCCCATCCGGCCGCAGTTCCCCGAGTGGTTTGTCGACGAAGTCCAGATCCAAAGCTTCGTGCTGGCCTCTGACCGGCAGAACGACGGTGATATTCTGGCCATGAACGGTGCCTCGGCCGCGTTGTCGATCTCGCCGCTCCCCTTCCAAGGACCGCTGGGCTCGGTGCGATTAGCTTACATTAACGGTGAGTTCATCGTCTTCCCAACGCACGACCAACTGGAAGAGAGCGATCTGGATTTGATCGTGTCGGGCAGTAAGGACGCCATCCTCATGATCGAGGGGTTCGCCCGCGAATTGCCCGAGAGCCTCATGACCCAGGCCATCTCCAAGGCCCACGATTACATCCGCGAGATATGCGACCTACAGATTGAACTGACCCAAAAGGTGAACGTCGTCAAGGCCGTCTATGCCGTACCTGAGCCAAATCCGTTCATGGAACCGATCCGCTCAAGCTATTTTGAAGAGATCAAGCAAGCTAAGCGAACCGAAGGGAAGCAGGCACGGGCCGAGGCCGTATCGGCCCTGAAGGAACGCGTCAAGGCCGAGTTGCTCCCCGCTCCCAAGGCGGAAGATAAGGTACTCCAGGAGAAGTTTGCCGCAGCCTGGCAGGCATTGGTTACCAAGAGCATTCGCGAACTGATTCTCTCCGGCACCCGGCCCGATGGCCGCGATTGCAAGACGCTACGGCCGATCAGTTGCTCGGTCGACGTGTTGCCTCGCGTTCACGGCTCGGCCGTGTTTCAGCGCGGTGAGACGCAATCCCTGGTCACCGTCACGCTCGGTACCGGCAGGGATGTGCAGCGGGTGGATGGCCTGCTCGACGAATACGCCCAAAAGTTCATGTTGCACTACTACTTCCCATCGTTTTCGGTGGGCGAGGTCCGGCCCATCCGCGGCCCTGGTCGTCGCGAGATCGGCCACGGTGCCCTGGCAGAACGGAGCATCAAGCCCATCCTGCCGCCCGCGGAAGATTTCCCTTACACGATCCGCATTATCTCGGACATCCTGGAGTCCAACGGCTCCAGTTCGATGGCGACGGTCTGCGGCACCACGCTGGGATTGATGGCCGCTGGCGTGCCGATCAGCAACCCGGTTGCCGGCATTTCCATCGGCTTGGTCAAGGAATCGGATCGCTGGACTCTGTTGACGGATATCATCGGCGACGAGGACCACTATGGCGACATGGATTTCAAGGTGGCCGGCACACAGAACGGCATCACGGGCATCCAACTGGATCTGAAGACCAACGGCATCAGTGAGGAGATCGTGGCGGGCGCGTTGACGCAGGCCCGCGAGGCTCGCATTGAGATCCTGCGGAAGATGCTGCTGGCCATTTCTCGGCCGCGGACCGAGATTTCCCCCTGGGCTCCGCGGTTGTTGCGGACGCACATTGATCCGGAGAAGATTGGCCTCTTGATCGGCCCGGGCGGCAAGATGATCCGCGCGATCCAGGAAGCGACCGGGGCGTCAATCGAGGTCGAGGACGACGGTACCGTTACCGTGGCCAGCAGTGGCATGGAAGGCGCCGAAGAGGCATTGCGTCGCATTGACGCCCTCACGGCCACCGTCGAGGTCGGCCGCATTTATACCGGCCGAGTCTCCAGCATCAAGGATTTTGGTGCCTTCGTCGAGATATTGCCCGGCAAGGACGGTCTGTGCCACGTCAGCGAGCTGGCCGATGGCTATGTCGCCAATGTCGGCGAGATTTGCAAAGTGGGCGACGAGATGCCGGTGAAGGTCATTTTGATCGACGACCAGGACCGCGTGAAGCTCAGCCGCAAGGCCGCTTTGAAGGAGCTTGGCATCGTGGATGACAAGGTTCTGGCGGGCGGCGAGCGTCCTCCGCGCGATAGCAGCCGTGACAGCGGCGGCGATAGCCGTGGACGTGATCGCGACGGCGGCGGACGCGGCGATAGCCGTGGACGCGATCGACGCTGAAAAAAATGTGAATGACGCGGATAAATCCGAATGACGAATGACGAATGACGAAAGGATGGAGCACGGGCTTTTCCTATTCGTCATTCTGTCATTCTAAAGAATGAATCGCTGCGTTTATGTCTTCTGACGCCGTCAAGCAAAAGCTCGTCGACCAGTACACGGAGATTGCCCAGTTGGCGGGCGGTCTGGCCCACGAGATCAAAAATCCGCTCTCGACGATCCGGCTAAATATGGAGCTTTTGGCCGAGGACTTTCGTGGCAGCGAAGCCCCGCGCGATCGCCGTGCGATGCGGACGATCGACCTCGTCCAGCGCGAGTGCCAGCGATTGCTCGATCTGCTGAACGGTTTTCTGGATTTCGCCAAAGTGCGTACGCTGAAACTCGAACCGAGTGACCTGAACGTGCAGGCTACGCGGGTTTTGGACTTCTTCCGCCCCAAGGCCCAGGAAGGGCGGATCGAGGTTATCGATTATCTCTCCAGTGACCTGGCCACCATCCTCTTGGACCGCGAGAGTTTTCATGGGGCGCTCTTGAACCTCGTGCTCAATGCCCAACAGGCCATGCCCGAGGGCGGGCAGTTGGTCATTCGCACCTACAACACGGCACGAGGCGTGGCATTGGATCTGATCGATACCGGCTGCGGCATGGACGCCGAGACTCAGGCCCATGCCTTCGACGCTTTCTATTCCACGAAAGGAGGCGGTTCCGGCCTGGGGCTGCCGACGACGCGGAAGATCATCGAGGCCCACGGTGGGCAGATCACCTTGCAGAGCGAAGTCGGCCGCGGCACGCAATTCACGATCGCCTTGCCCGTCCCCCCGCGGCTGCCGGGTGATGGCGTGCGGACGATCTACCTGCCAGCGGCGAGCAGGGGGTAGATTACTTCCTCACAGCCTTCTCCAGGGCCTCAGCCCCAGGCCGGAACCGCCTCCTTTCGTGGAATAGAAAGCGTCGAAGGCATGGGCCTGAGTCTCGGCGTCCATGCCGCAGCCGGTATCGATCAGATC
>JANXQG010000268.1 GCA_025356915.1 Planctomycetota bacterium
CCCTACTTCTGCACCTAGAACCGGAAGAGCCAATTTTGTTTTATCGGCCGATCCTCGCTACTTGCAGAAACGCTCCCCTAGGATTACAGTGGAGGGCGAAGGTGAGGTAGCCCAGGCGACTCCTGTGCATCTCGCTGGGAAAAAGTAGTTTCAGTCATCACGTCAAACGGTTAAGGAAGGAAATTCGACATGGAAAACAGAAATTGGCTTCGTTCAGTGGTATTGGTTCTGTGCGGCATCGTGGCTACAACGGCGATCCAGCAGGTGGGGGCTCAGACCAAGGACAAGATCCCGGTCAATCCTACGCTGTCGGTGAATCCACCCGAAGGGGCGATTGTGCTTTTCGATGGCAAGGCGGAGCAGATGCGAGACAACTGGTACTCGCGGCAGAGCACGGCACCATCCGGCTGGACCGTGAGCGACAAGGGCGTGGCAACGCCCAATAAGCGCGACATTAGCAGCAAGCAGGAGTTCGGCGACTGTTACCTGCACGTTGAGTTCTGCGAGCCTTTGAAGGGCAGCGGCAATAGCGGCGTCGCAATGCACGGCCGGTACGAGATCCAGATACTGAACTCCTATGGCAAGAAGCCCGAAGCCCACGAGTGCGGCTCCTTCTATAGCCAGGTGCCGCCCAAGGTAATCGCCTCCAAACCCGCCGGCGAGTGGCAAACATACGACATCTTTTTCCGCGCACCGCGGTTCGATACGAAGAACAAAGTTATGGAAAAGGCACGAGCCACCGTGTACCAGAATGGCATCCTGATCCATCAGGACCAGGAGTTTAAGGGACCGACCGGCATCCAGTACGGGCAGTACAAGGGCGAAGTATCGAAAGGGCCGATCATCCTTCAGGGCGACCACGATGCCGTGCAGTTCCGAAACGTGTGGATTGTGCCGGCGAACTATTGAACCATCGAACCCATTGAGGTCTTATTGCCATGCGAAACCGCAATCTATCTTTTCTGCTCGTGACGACCGTTATCCTGACTGTATCGCCAGCCTTTGCGGCCGAAGCCCCGGGCATCGTTCAGCTCGAGGAACAGTTCCGCACGTTGCCGATGGAGGCCCGCCGCTTGACCGGCCCCTTGTTCTGGATGCACGGCGATGAAAGCCAGACGCAATTGGAAGCTGAGTTAAAAAATGTCGTCGAGGGTCACAATGGAACGTTTACGACCGAGCCACGGCCGCACAAGGACTGGCTAGGCGAAGGCTGGTATCGCGATCTGGGGATCTGCCTCGATTTTGCTCGCAAAAATAACCTGACCATGTTCATCTACGATGACTGGTGGTGGCCGAGCCAGATGATGGGCGGGCGCGTGCCCCCGCAATATGGCAGCAAGCTGGTGCAAGCGGTGGCGGTCAGCGTCACCGGCCCGACTAAGGTCGAACAACTAGGCTACCAGGACGCCCACCTGATCGCTGTCGTAGCCGGAAAGCAAGTCGAGGGGGGCGCGATCGATGGGCAGAGTCTGGTCAACCTCACGTCCCTGGTTCTCGATGGCAAGCTGACCTGGGACGCGCCAACAGGCAACTGGCGAATTATGAAGTTCTGTTGGGAATTCAAAGGGAAGCGGGGCGGGCAGCAGGCGTATGTCTCCGTTGATGGTGCCAGCCCCGATTGCGTCGAATGGTTCATTAAGACGGTCTATCAGCCGCATTACGATCGATTCAAGGACGACTTCGGCAAGACGATCGTTGGCTACTTCTATGACGAGCCGGAAACCCAGGGCGACTGGGGCAGCGACGTGCCGCGGGTCATCGCCGAGCGGAAGCTCGATCTGCTCAAGCTTCTTGTTGCGTACAAGTTCAAACTTGCGGGCGAGGAGCAGACGGCGGCTTACTACAGTTACCTCGATTGCTTCGCCGAATCCTGGGGCCGCACGATGTATGGCGGCATGAGCCGCTGGTGCCGCGAGCACAAGGTGGTCTCGATGGGCCACTTCATGGAACATGGTAGCGATATGTTCAGCCGCACGATGTCCGGCGGCAACATGATGCAGTTGCTGAAGTTCAGCGGCATGGGCGGCATCGATCTGGTCTGCCATCAGGTCTATCCCGGCCAGCGGAACATGGGCCTCTACCAGATGCCCAAGATCGCCAGCTCGATCTCGCACACGTATAACATGGACAATGACCTTGCTTTCTGCGAGATCTTCGGCGGCTACGACCAGAAGCTCACCTACCCCCAGATGAAATGGTTGGCCGATTGGGAGCAGGTCCGCGGAGTGAACTATCTGGTGCCCCATTCGTTCAATCCCCGCGCCCCGCACGACAAGGATTATCCACCCTACTTCAACAACGGCGGCTACGAGCCGCGCTGGCCGCTCTATCGAGTCTGGGCCGATTACACCAATCGCCTGAGCCTGATGCTCACCGGCGGGCGGCACGTCTGCCCAGTGGCTTTCCTGCATGTGGGCCAGAGCTATCACGTGGGCAAGACCATTCGGCCGGAAGAACTGACCAGTGCCCTGCAAGACGCCCAGTACGATTGCGATTGGCTGCTGTACGATGCCTGGGAGAACGATTCCAAGTTGGAAGGGAATCGCATTAATCTGCACAAGGAAGAGTATCAGGTACTCGTCTTGCCAGCCGTTGAGGTGATTCCTTATCCGACGTTGTTGAAGGCCCGGCAGTTCTTCGACAACGGCGGCGTGGTCGTGGCCTATGGCATGCTGCCTACGAAGTCGGCCACGCTCGGTCACGATTCTCGCGACATCGCCACGTTGTGCGAGGCCATCTTCGGCAAGCCTGCCGCGGGCCTCTCTCGCTGCAAAACCAGCTCTACGGGCGGGCGATCGTATTTCCTGCCCGAAAAACCGTCGGCGGAGCAACTCCGGCAAATACTGGCCGGCGATGCCAAGATCCACCCCTCACTGGAGGTTGTCGGCGGAAAGGCGGAGTGGCTGCACGTGCTCCATCGCCAGAAGGCGGGTCGCGATCTGTTCTTTATCTGCAATCAGGATCACCAGGGATCGGCACGCCGATTCACCTTCCGCATCACGGCAAGCGGCGAGCCGGAATGCTGGGATCCCATGCGTGGCGAGGTCCATTCGATTGCTTATCGCCGGATTGACGCGGGCACCGTGGAACTCGATCTCACGCTGGAACCCTCGGAGAGCGTGTTGCTGGTGTTCCAGGCCGCCAAGCGAACGCTACCTGTGCGGTTGGAGGGTGATCGGCAACCCGTCGGTGAAGCGATTCCCGTGGTCCGCGATCAGGCAGCCTCCGAGGCATTGGCAGTTAAGTCCAACAAGCCTGCCGACAAACGCAAGCCATTCTGCGCAAGTCCCGTCAAAGCCAATCCGCTGGTTGGTCGTTGCGAGTTGCCCGCCGGCGTTGATCTGCAGAAGAGCCGCGTTTACCTTGTCTGCCAGGGGATCGTCCCCGAGCAGGCGGCCAGCGTAAGCGTAAACGGTCAATACGCAGGTGGATTTATCGAGCGGCCGCTGCGATTGGACGTGACCGCTCAACTGAAGCCGGGCGCAAACGAAATCCGCATCGAGCCTTTCGCCCCAACGGCGGCCGAATTGGTGGTGGAGAAACGGTAAGAGTTCAACCACGAAACACACAAAACAGACGAAACGAA
>JANXQG010000269.1 GCA_025356915.1 Planctomycetota bacterium
AAATCTGTTGCCGCTGCGGATCATTGGGGGCGGGAAACTCCAACGCTCCACCGTTGGCAAAATGCTCGATGTAGGAATAATCGCCGTAGTTCAGTCCCCGCACCTCGCGAAGAACCTGGTACAAATGACTGGCCGAGTTGCGATGCTCGCCGAACCAGGAGTTGGCCAGGGCCAACGGATACCAATCGGGCTGGCCGCGGAGTACATTCAGCCGCGCGCCGATGCTGATCGCCGTGGCAGGCGCGTCCTTTTCCACGATCGTTACCCGCAGACCATTGATCGGCTTGGTATCGAGATGCGGTTTCGCGACAATTTGGTAAGGGGGAAGTTTTTTCAGGCCCTCCTTGAGCGAACTGAGCGTCTCGGCACCGTAACCACCGCCCAAACCGAGCACGTAGTTCAGATTCGCATAATTGCGACGGTAGAATGCGCGAACATCGTCGATCGTAATGCTCTTCAAGCTCGTCACCCGGCCGTCGGGGATGTGGCCGTAGGCCGTGCCGGCGAACATCGCTTCATACAGCACGGCCTTACCCAAATCTTCGTCGCTGGCGTAGCGAAGCGTGTTCTCCAGGTAGCTGATCATGTCGCCGCGGATCCGTTCTAAATCCTCGCTGCGGAAGGCCGGTTCGACGATTGCCTGCAACAACAACGGCTGAAACGCCGCAACATTGTCCTTGTGAATCCGGCCGGAAATGACCGCCGTTTCCACCGAGCACGACGAGTCATGGACGCCGGCCATGGGGAAGAGCAGATCCAATATCTCTTCGTAGCGGTGTTGCTTGGTCGATCCCTCTGCGATCATGCGGGCCGTCAAGGCTGCCAGTCCCTCCTTGCCCGGCGGATCGTATTGCGAGCCGGCAAAGAACGTAATGCGATAGGAAACCGTTGGATCATCGGCCACCGGCAGCAACACCTCGTCGGCCGGGCCGGCATGGGCCGTTGCGGCAAACAAAGTAAGAAAAAATATAAAAATGAGATTATGGGTTTTCATGGTTTGATTGCTCCTTTCAAAACGATGACGGTCCGCCGCTGCGGGGTGAAATACTTGCGGGCCGCCCGTTGAATATCTTCCGGAGTCACTTGCTCCGAGGCTTTGTACAAGCGATCCACGCCATCGATCATGCCGACCGCCGAAATCAGCGGCACCACGGCTGCGGCCGTGTGCTGTGGTGAATCAAGCTGCATCAAAAATCCATACTTTTCATGCTTTTTCACCCGGGCAAGCTGCTCAGGATCAACCAGTTTTGTTTGGAATTGCTCAATTGTCTCTTCCAGCGTCTTCTGCACCGCCGGCAAGTCTTCGGGCCGTTTGACAACGGCCGTGACCTCAAACAACGAAGCATCGCGGTTCATGGGCACGCCGGCAAAGATCGCCTCGGCCTTCTGCTGATCCAAGACGAGCTTCTTATAGGCATCGCTGGTGGAACCGAATGCCAGCTCGGCCAAGAGCCGAGCGGCGACGTAGTCGCGATTGTCGGGGGCGAACGCATCGCCCCGATAGGCCAGGTCGAGGATCGGCAGGGTCTTGCCTGGGTAGGTAACTTCGGCCTTGCGCTCACCCGACGGTGTCGGTTCCGGCTTAATCGCCGCAGACTGGTAGCCTGGCTTCCAGGAACCGTAGGACCCTTGAATCAGTTTCAACGTGGCCGCCGAGTCGAAGTCGCCCACGACCAGCAGCACGACATTCTCTGGCCGGTAAAACCGCTGAAAGAATGCCTGGCTGTATTCATAGCCCTGGGGCATGTTCTTGACGTCGGCCTCAAAGCCCATCGTGGTGTGCTTGTAGGTATGCTGGTCAAAGGCCGTGTCGCGAAGTTTTTCTTCCAGCATGAATGCCGGCTCGGTCTGGTCCTTGCGATACTCGCCATAAACCGCCCCGGCCTCGGTCTGGAACTCGGGCCGCTCGTAGTGCAGATTCTGGAAGCGGTCGGCCTCAAGTTCGATCACCTTGGCGAGGTCCGCCTTGGCGAAGGTTAAGTGAAACGCCGTCAGGTCTTCCGAAGTAAATGCATTGGAATGCGCCCCAAGACCGTTGACGATGCGGTCGTAAACCGGTCCCGGATATTTTTTCGTGCCGCGGAACATCATGTGTTCAAAGAAGTGGGCGTATCCCGACCGCCCCGGTTCGACCTCATCACGACTGCCGGTTCGAACGACGGACCAGTAGCTCACTAGTCCGCTGCCAGACATGGGAATGAAAATCACTCGCAGACCGTTGGGCAGCGTCTGGGTCTGATAGCGGTAAGGAAATACATTTTCCGCCGACGCGCTGGCGGCGAAAAGCAGCAGGGCAAGGCCGGTCAACAAGCGAATCATACGATATTCCTCGGAAAATGCTTTGGAGCGTGATTTGGATAGTAGCGGCCCTGCCGCGAGATGTCAACAGCCGGAAAACTTGGTGTCGGTCACGCTGGACTTCTCCGCCGTCGCCAAGCATAAACTAATGGACTTGCGTGATTCCCGGAGGCGACTGGAGGTAGCTGTCTATACTCTGGAACTGGCTTTGCGTGATTTGTCGAGAGTGATTATAAGGGAGGCATGGACGTTGAGCAATATAAGGAGGATGTTCACGCGGGGCGGATCACGGCCAATCGGCAGGCGGCGAAGAAGAAGATTGACGAACTGGAACGGCAACTGGGCTGAGCGGACGCTCCGCTCCCCCGCGCAGGCCCGGGTCACAGGCCGGATAAGAAGTCTTGGCAAGAGTACGCATCTTCGTCGATTTAGCGAGTCGCGGACATTTCCAATGCTGACAGAGCACTTGGAACACTCAAATTTCCGATTTGTTTAGGATTTCGAGCTTCGGATTTCGGAAGAATAAAAGACGTTACTCGATTCATGCCTCCTGCCTCAAAACGGCGACTTGCGGGCGATCTTCAAAACGAAAGCGTGTTCGCATGGTTTTTCCTTGGGCATCTCCACGAAAAGTCCATTGCCCTTCATCTCCCAGTGCAAGGGCTTGCTGTCGCCGAGCATGGTGACCGAGGCAATTTCTGATGGGTAAAGCCCGATCTGCGTCCCCTGCATGGCCACGCTCTTGATCAACACGCTCGCGCCCGGCCAAGCGAGGATCGTGGCATATAAGGTGTCGTCCTTAACGGTGAAGCGGATGTCCTGCGGGGTAAAGTGGAGATCGTTGTTCTCATTGAAAGCCCCTTCCTTGGCCAGTTGCGTCGGCCCCTCGGCCGCGATCATCCAGGGGGTGGTGCCGTAGATTGCCTCGCCGTTGATTGCCAACCACTTGCCCATGCCTAGTAGCCGCTGCTGGGCCTCGTCAGGAATCGTGCCGTCGGCCTTAGGCCCGACATTCAACAAAAGGTAGCCGTTCTTGCTCACACGATCCACGAGATTGGTGATGAGGTTCGTGACGGACTTGAAGCCAGCCCCTTCAACGTATCCCCATGCGCCTTGATTATCGACCGAGGTGTCGGTGATCCACTCGTGATAGGTCAAATGGGGTTCCTGGCCAAGCTCCAGGTCGTTGACGCCGATACCGGGTGGGAGGTGGTGCCATTTGTAGGTCACCACAACGTCTTTCATTTCAGCCGCGGCCTTGTTGTAGTAATAGGCCAGCAGCTCTTTCTTGTAGCTCTCGGTAACCAGTTCCAGGCCGAAATCGAACCAGAGC
>JANXQG010000317.1 GCA_025356915.1 Planctomycetota bacterium
CCCGCGTCGGCCTTCGCGCCCAACTCCTCGGCTAGCGCACTGGTAAGCGTTTCGGTCTGGATGCCCAGTTGATCGAAGCTCGAACCGCTCCCCTTGCCGTGGCTCAACGGCTTTGCCGCGGCCGTGTCGTCGGCGGGTAGCTCGTTGCAGGTCACGTCGATGGTTATCTGCTTGCCGTCCCGAAGCAAGAGCATGGGCTGAGAACTGCCGATCGGCGAACGCTCGACGATATTTTGCAGTTCCCGCGGGTTGTTGACCGGCTGACCCGCGAACTGCAAGATCACATCGTTCGGTTGCACGCCGGCCTTTGCGGCAGGCGTGTTGTTCCGAACCTCTTGAACCATCACGCCGTTGTGGGGTTTGACCTTGAGCAACTCGGCGTCCTCTTGCGTGACGGGCTTGATCAACACGCCCAGGTAGGCCCGGCGAACGGCACCGCTTTGCTCCAACTGCCCGCCGATCCACTTGGCCAAATCGATCGGCACCGCGAAGCCAACCCCCTGATACCCACCCGAGTTGGTCGAAATGGCCGTGTTGATGCCGATCACTTCACCGTCGAGATTGACCAATGGCCCGCCGCTGTTGCCGGGATTGATGGCCGCGTCGGTCTGGATGAAGTCCTCCCGGTCGGTGATGCCCAGACCACGGCCTTTGGCGCTGACAATGCCCGCGGTCACGGTGCCTTCCAATCCGAAGGGCTGCCCGAGGGCCATGACCCAATCGCCGACCTCCACTTCGCTGCTGCGCCCGAGTCGAGCCACAGGGAGCGGGCCGCGAGCGTCTCCGATGCGGACAATGGCTATGTCGGTTTTGGGATCGGTTTTGATTTCCGTGGCCTTGAATTCTCGCCCATCGCTCAGCCGGATCGTGACATCGCCACCGCCGGCGACAACGTGGTTGTTGGTAAGAACAATGCCAGACGAATCGACAATCACGCCCGAGCCGCTGCCGGTAACACCGCGCGGGATGTTCGGCATCCCGTGAAAGCCTTTGAAGAACTTCCGCATCTGCGGATCCTTGAGCATATCGCCAAACGGCGAGCCATCAAAGCCGAAGGGAATCCCCTCCATACTGTCGTCGCCGTCCTCGGGGGGCGACTTCAACCCTCTCGACACTTTCGCGACGGTTGGCTTGGTGGTGATTGTCACCACCGCCGGCAATACTTGCTCGGCCGCCGCGTGAAATGCCTTGGACATCGACTTGGCATACTGCCGGGCGTTGTCCAGCACCGCCTTATCGCCCGCAGTGCGATCGCCGGCATTGCTGATCGCCGATGGCGACATCGAATACCAAGCTGCCGCCGATCCTGGCTGTGCATTTTTCGCATAGACCGACAAGGCATTCCAGCCAATCGCCGCCGCGCAGGCTAGGACGACCAGACCCGCAAGCCCGAAACAAAAACCTCGATTCACACTACCCCATCTCGTTCTCATGGCACGACTCCTTATGACATGTGTAAAAAAAAACGGAAACCACGGTACACGCCTGGGGCCAACCCGCCACCGAGACATCCTGTGTCTCAGGAAGCGAGTGGCCCGCTACGTTGGTCTATATGAATCGTTTCCACAACCGCAACGATCTTACAGGTTTTCCGGAAACCCGCCAATTTTCGCCATATCGCGTGCATGATAGCTCGATCGCACGAACGGCCCGCTGGCGACTTGCGTGAAACCCATCTGTCGGGCTATATTTCCCAACTGCTCAAACTCCTCGACCGGCAGGTAGCGGATCACCGCCATCTGCTTCAGCGACGGCCGCAAGTACTGGCCGAGAGTGAGCAGGCGAACACCGGCGTCGTGCAGGTCGGCCAGCGTATCGAGCAATTCTTCATGCGTCTCACCGATCCCCAACATCAGGCCCGACTTGATCTTGATGGTCGGGTTCCGTTGGGCAATGCGGCGGAACATGGCCAGGGTCCAGGGATATTTCGAGCGTGAGCCGCGGATCGAACAATAGAGCCGCGGCACCGTTTCCGTGTTGTGATTGTAAACCTCCGGAGCGGCCTCGATGACCCGATCGAGTGCGGCCAGATTGCCGTTGAAGTCCGACGGCAGCACCTCGATGACCGCGTCGGCCGCCGCACGGATGGCTTCGATGGTTTTCGCATAATGCTCCGCGCCGCCGTCCGGCAGGTCGTCGCGAGTGACGCAGGTCACCACAACATGCTGCAAGCCCAAGCGGACCACGGCCTCGGCCACGCGGCGCGGCTCGTCCGCATCCAACGGCTTCGGCCGGCCCGTCGCCACGCTGCAAAAGCGGCAGGCCCGGGTGCAAGTGTCGCCAAGAATCATGAACGTGGCCGTCTTCTGAGCGTAACATTCCATGCGATTGGGGCATTTCGCATGATCGCAGACGGTTTCCAGCTTCAGTTCATCAATCAGCCGGGCCGTAAAGTGATTGGCGTTCCCCTTGGGCACGTTGCGTTTCAACCAGCGGGGCAGCGGGGTCGATTCGGGCATGGAGATTTCAGGAAAATAATTTATGACAGGAAGAAGAAGGACATTACATCCATTTATATTTCTGTCCACATATTTCTGTCAATTCTTCAATGGAAGGTTCGCGGTTCATGAACTGCAAATTGTACGAACGGAGGCCCCAAAGTCTAGGGGACATCCGGCAGCCGACACTACCTCCCCGTCTGGCCCGCCTCGCTTGGTTTCGTGTAGAGGCAGGAACCAGCGGGAGTGAGGTTGATCTTGAATCCCCCGATCTGTGTAGTATAATGAAGCACTGTGAAAGGGTTTACGCGACCTACGGGAAACGGATTCGGATCCCGGGGCCCTCCCGGCGGACACTGCGCAGTTTAGAAGAATGGGCGAGATAGGCAGTAGGGGCAGTAGATTAAATCCGGCGATTACGATCGCATTTTATTGGGGAGCCAAGACAAACGATGAGACGGATTGACTTCCACATAGTCGTCATCTCCTTGGTGCTGCTCCTGATGTCGCTATTACTTGCCTTCGACTCTCGGGTTGGTTGGAGAGGTGGCGCGTTTTTGGCGATGCTTACCTTTCTGGCCATGGGTCAGCATGTAGGCGTGGTCCAGAAGGTTTCACAGTAACCCCGACTGGCAAGCCTATTTGGTGATAAATCTGGCATTTACTTTGTGTGCTGCTGGGCTCAATTTTGGAGTTGTCGCATTGGCCGGGCACTGATGCCCAACAAACCAGGCTGCAAAGTTGCTGCGCGACCGGTCGGGATCCCGCGACCACGTATGATGGCTGCCAATGACAGAATTCACGTTCCCAATTTAATCACCGGAGGGGTTGATGAATCGCACAAATTATGGTACACTATGAATGAGATCGAACGAAAGCTCGATGCCGTATTCTTCAAGACGGATCAGGGCAACGAGCCGGTGCGGGAGTGGCTGCTGATGCTGGCAAAAGCGGAGCGGAAAATCATCGGCGACGATGTGCTGAAGGTGCAATACTGCTGCCGATAGGCAGGCCGTTGGTGGGAAACCTGAACGAGGGCCTTTGGGAAGTGAGGTCACGATTAGGGGACCGAATTGCGAGGGTTATCTTTTGCGTGGAGGGTCCAACAATGGTGCTGTTGCACGGCTTCATCAAGAAGACCACAAAGACGCCCAAGCGCGAGCTCGATCTGGCAGTCACACGGATGAACCAACTGAGTTAGGTGGGCAATATGAAGCGAAAGTATTTGGGGTCTACATTCGAGGATTTCCTGGCAGAGGACGGCATTCTGGAAGAGTGCCGGGCTGCGGCAATCAAGTTCAAGATCGCCCATGAGCTTGAGAAGGCGATGATCGAACGCAACATCAGCAAAGCGGAAATCGCCAAGCAGTTGAAAACGAGCCGGACGGGAGTGGATCGTCTACTCGATCCCGAAAATACCTCCATCACGCTCAACACGATGGCGAAAGTCGCGAATCTGCTGGGCAAACGGATCGAGTTCGCCTTGCGGTAAAAGAAAACGAATATTATAGGGCCACGGATTATCTCGGTATTCACGATCCGGGTTTCGCCCCAACTGCAACTACCTTGACGCGAGTATGGCAAAACCTTCCAAGAAAAAGACGAACAACGACCCCAACGAGCGGGTGATTTGCCAAAACCGCAAGGCCCTACACAACTATTCGGTGCTGGACTCCATGGAGTGCGGCGTGATCTTGCAGGGGAGTGAGGTAAAAAGCCTCCGCGAGGGCCGGATTTCACTAGAAGAGTCCTACGCCCGTGTCAAGGATGATGAAGTCTGGCTGATCGGCTGCGACATCCCCGAATATATCGATGCCAACCAATTCAACCATCGTCCGAAGCGGCTGCGCAAGTTGCTGATGCACCGTCGCGAGATCAGGCGTTTTGCCGATCGGGCGATGGAAAAAGGCTTGACGCTCGTGCCGCTGCGGCTCTATTTCAAAGAAGGCAAGGTCAAACTACTTCTGGGCCTCTGCAAAGGGAAGGCCAAGCATGACAAGCGCGAGGCCATGAAGACGGCCGATGCCAAGCGGGAAATCGCCCGACAGATGTTGAAACGAAGGTAATATGCTACTGCTCCGAGACATTAAAAAATCGTTTGCCGAACCCGACGGCTCGCCGTTGCCGATCCTCGATATCGAAGAGTTCCATGTCGCCCCCGGCGAGCAGATGGTTATGGTCGGCAAGAGCGGCTGCGGCAAAACCACCCTGTTGCACGTCATTGCGGGCATCACCCGGCCGGATTGCGGCAAGGTGCGAATCAATGACTGGGACATCACCCTCATGCCGGAGGCCGAGTGCGATCGCTTCCGGGCCGAACATATCGGCTATGTATTCCAGACCTTCAATCTCCTCCGCGGCTTCTCGGCCTTGGAAAATGTCATGCTGGCCATGCGATTTGCCCGACTGCCCAGCGAGAACGCCGGACCATTAGCCCAAGTGGGGGCCGTCTTGCTGGACATCGGCTCCGGACTGCCGATGGTCGATAAGTTGGCCAATTGGCTGAACTTGACTTCGCCTCACGTCGACCGCGGCCGGGCCGTGCAGTTGCTCGAACGTGTCGGTCTGGGGCATCGCATGACGCACAAACCGACGCAACTTTCCGTGGGCGAGCAGCAACGCGTGGCCGTCGCGCGGGCACTCGCCAATCGCCCAAAGCTGCTGCTGGCCGACGAGCCGACCGCCAATGTCGATTCGGGCCATCAGCAGCAGATCCTCGACCTCCTGAGCGAGACCTGCCGCGAGGAGAAGGTCTCGCTCGTGCTCGTCACCCACTCACCGCAAGTTTCCGAACAGTTCGATCGTGTCGAACGATTAGAGGAGTTTAATAAAGTGGGAAAAAATAGGAGTTAGGAGTTAGGAGTTAGAAGTTAGAAGTTGGAATGTGGCAAAGATATTGCGAAAAATACTATTCGTTTCGTTCTCCCTCCTACCTCATGCTCCTGAGTTTTCGCTCCTAGCAATTCCTTCTAACTCCTAACTCCTAACTCCTAACTCCTAACTCCTAACTCCTAACTCCTTCCTCCCCCATGTCTCTCTGGAAAATCGCCTGGCGTAGTATTCAACAACGGTCGCTGGCCTCGCTGCTGACGGCCATTTCCATGGCCTTGGGCGTGATGCTCGTGGTTGCCGTGCTGGTGATCTATAGCGTCGTCCACCAGGCATTTCACCGGGGCGGCGAGGGTTACGACCTGATCGTCGGCCCGGCCAAAGGAAGCAACCTCGACTTGGTTTTTTCCAGCGTTTTCTATGTCGGCCAGCCGATCACCACGCTGCCGTATAGCGTTTACCTCGATCTTTATGAGAACCGGACCGAATCCAAATCGGTGCGGATGGCGGTACCCGTCTGCCTGGGCGATACCTATCAAGATAAGCGCGTCGTTGGCACTACGCCCGCCATGTTAAACGACCTGACTTTTTACGGCAATCAGAAGTACGAGTTCGCCGATGGGAAAAACTTCACCGAAAAGAACTTCTTCGACTCCGTGGCTGGAGCCGCCGCAGCCAAGCAGACCGGCCTGAAAGTTGGCGATAAGTTCCGACCTACCCATGAAGTCGGCGAGAAAAGCGACGACAAGCATGGGGCATTCACGGTCGTGGGCATCTTAAAACCCACCGGCACGCCCAACGACAACGCCCTATTTGTCAACATTGAAGGCTTTTACCGCGTCGGCGGGCACGCTGGCAAGGTCGGACGGGCATTGTTGGAGAATAAGCCCGAGGCAAAGCCTGGCGATAAAACCGAAAAACTATCCGAACCAGAATCTCATGCCAAGCCCGATGCAAAATCCGAGGAACACCACGACGAGCACGACGAACACGACGAGGTGATTTCGGAGAAGCAAAGGCAGGTCAGTGCCGTCCTGGTCTGCACCTATCAAGAGTCCCAAACCCGGGCCTTGGCCGCCGAAATCAACAAGCGCAAGGATGCCCAGGCAGCCATCCCTTCGGAAGAAATCTTCCGGCTCTTTGAGGTCATCATCGGCAACATCGAAGTCGTGCTGCTGGTATTTGCCGTGATGATCGTACTCGTGGCCGGCATCGGCATCATGGTGAGCATTTACAACTCGATGAACGACCGGCGGCACGAGATCGCCATCATGCGGGCCTTGGGTGCCCGGCGGAGCACGGTAATGATGGTGATCCTGCTGGAATCGATCCTCCTCTCGCTCGGCGGAGGAGTGCTGGGACTCGGCCTGGGCCATGGGCTTTTGGCGGTCGCCGGCCCCTGGATTGCCGAAAAGGTCAACCTGCCCTTGAGTATGTTGCAGTTTCGCGCCGTCGAGTTGATTTTGATTCCGGGGCTGATCGTGCTGGCCTCAATTGTCGGATACCTGCCTGCGGTGGCCGCCTACCGCACCGATGTGGGTAAGTCGTTGATTGCCAATCCGTAATCTGGTACAATCGTCCGCTGAGTTCCCCCGTAATCCTTCGAGACCGTATTATCGTGGCAGAAGCCAATTCCATTTCGCCGCCGACCGTAACCCAAGACCAGAACTTCGGACTTCGCCGTGCTCGGATCGCCGCGCGCGTGGCGGAAGAAAACCGCGGCCGCGATATCGTGATCCTCGACATGCGGGAGTTGACCTGCATGTTCGACTTCTTCGTCCTCGTCAGTGGAGCCAGTCGGCGGCAGTTGCACGCCATCAGCGAAGAGATCGATCGGGTCTTGCAGGAAGAACATGGCGACCGGCGAATGGGCATTGAGGGCTACGAAGAAAGCCGCTGGATACTCCTGGACTACGGCGATATCGTCGTACACATGTTCGAGCCTGAAACCCGCAAGTACTATGCGATCGAGGAACTCTGGGGCCAAGCCAAGCGCGTGCCGCTGGAATCCGAGGCGTTATGACTCTGCTTCCCAATCTTCAATCCCGGTTTCGCCAAGCGTTGGCCACACTGACCGATCAGCCCGAGCCCTGGCTGGAAATGATCCGCTGCGCCCAGGACACCCGTTTCGGCGATTACCAGGCCAACTTTGCCATGGCTTTGGGCAGGCAGTTGAACAAGAAGCCTCGCGAGTTGGCCGCCGAGGTTGTTGCCCGGCTCGACATGGCCGATCTCTGCCAACCGCCGGAGGTCGCCGGTCCGGGCTTCATCAACCTGCGGCTGAAAGACGAGTGGCTGGTCGAGCAGCTTACTGCGGCAGTCAACGATCCGCGGTTGGGCGTCGAGCCGACCGCGCGACCGCGAACCTATGTGATCGACTATTCCGCTCCGAACGTGGCGAAGCCGATGCACGTCGGCCATATCCGCTCGACCGTGATCGGTGACGCCTTGTGCCGCACGCTCCGTTTCCTCGGTCACCAGGTGATCAGCGACAACCACATCGGCGACTGGGGCACGCAGTTCGGCATGATCATCTACGGCTACAAGCATTTTCTGGAGCCGGATGCCTATCGCAATCGGCCCGTGGAGGAACTGGCCCGGCTCTATCGACTGGTGCGGCAATTGGTCGATTACGTTGAGAACGAGAAGGTTGCCGCCGTCGATGCTGATCCGCTCCTTGCCCAACTGGCCGCTGAACATCCGCAGATCGGTCGCGGCACCCAGGCCGAAACGGCCAAACTCCACGCCGGCGATGCCGAGAACCACCAGTTGTGGCAGGAGTTCATGCCCTATTGCCTGGAAGATATTCAGCGGATCTACCGCCGCTTGGACGTCCACTTCGATCACGCGCTGGGCGAAAGCCATTATCACGATATGCTGCCGGGCGTGGTCGAGGATCTACGTCGCCGGGGTATTGCCCGAGAGAGCCAGGGGGCCGTTTGCGTGTTCCTTGAAGGCCAATCGGTGCCTATGATCGTGCAGAAGCAGGACGGGGCCTACCTTTATGCCACGACCGATCTGGCCACGATCCGCTATCGCATGGAACAGTGGCAGCCCGACGCCATCTTGTATGTTGTCGACCACCGCCAGAGCCTGCACTTCCAGCAGCTTTTTGGCACCGCGCGTCTGCTGGGCTACGATCAGGTTGAGTTACAGCATGTCAGCTTCGGCACCGTGCTGGGCAAGGACGGCCGACCCTTCAAAACACGTGCCGGCGACACCGTGGGGTTAGAGAGCCTGCTGGACGAAGCGGTCTTCCGTGCTGCCAGGATCGTTGCCGAAAGCGATGACTCCAAGCCCAATGGGGCAGAGCTTTCACCCGACCAACGGGCATGCGTGGCTGAGACCGTCGGCATGGGAGCCTTGAAATATGCCGATTTGTCGCAGAATCGAACCAGCGACTACGAATTTGACTATGAAAAGATGCTCGCCATGAACGGTAACACGGCGACCTATATGCAGTACGCCTACGCCCGAGTGCGGAGCATCTTTGCCAAAGGCAATATTGATGTCGAGCAACTTCGCGCCTCCGGGGCGGCCATCACGATCGACGTGCCGGCCGAACGAGCCTTGGCCATCGAGTTGCTTCGCTTCGGCGACGCCCTCTCCTTGGCCATGACCGACTACCGCCCCAACCAGATCACGGCCTACCTGTTTGATCTGGCCAAAAGCTTTTCGGCCTTCTTCGAGAATTGCCACGTTCTCAAAGCGGAAACGCCCGAACTGCGAGCTAGCCGTCTGCTGCTGTCCGATCTAACGGCACGGATCATTCGCAAAGGGCTGGAACTGTTGGGAATCGGGGTCGAAGAGAAGATGTAGGGGCGAAAGGACGAAGGACGAAGGACGAAGGACGAAGGGGGGAAGAGGGACTCGCGCGCAGTCCTTTCGTCATTCGAGCTTCGTCATTTCTTTCTGTCATTTCCTACTGTCATTTCCCTTCCACGGCTTCCTCGCCATACAGCGGCATAAAACGATAATAGACTTCGAGAATCATCGTCGCCATCGCCGTATTATAAAGTCTTCCGCCTGCCGCACTCTGCGAACTTTCAAAGTACCAGCTTCCTGCCGGATGCCCCTCGCGATCCTGAGTGGAAATCAGGTGTTCTCGCATCTTGCGGTTCCAGGTATCCCATTCCGGACCAGCCCAGTGGAACAAAACCTGCGTGGCGTAATAGTCGTAGTAGAGACTGTCTTGCGACAGCCCCCAGGCGTTCAGGTGGGCGACGCCTTGAACCAGACCCGGATTGTCGCGCCGCCAACCGGTATACATGCGGCTTAATAGGCCAACGGCCGTCGTCGTGGGCCGCGGCTTCCGCGTCTGATAGCCATACTTTGAGCCGTCCTGGTTCTGCACACTGTTGAGGAACCGCTGTGCACCAAATATCGCCGGC
>JANXQG010000299.1 GCA_025356915.1 Planctomycetota bacterium
CGCCTCGTGGGCGGCAACAACCCGGTCCTCGAACAATTGGACGAAACCCTGGCGTCCTTTCTTGGCGTGGAAGCTTCGGTAACATTCCCCAGCGGCTACGGCGTCAATGCCTCGATCTTTGGCCATTTGTTCGGCTCGGACGATTTCATTCTTTACGACGAATTGGCGCACAACAGCATCGTTCAGGGATCGATGTTGTCGCAGGCATCCCGGCGAGCATTTCCCCACAATGACTTCGATTTTGTCGATAAGCTGCTCGGCGAGATCCGCAACGACTTTCGACGGGTGGTCATCGCCGTGGAAGGCGTCTACAGCATGGATGGCGATTATCCCGATCTGCCACGGTTGGTGGACGTGAAGCGGCGTCATCGTGCCCTGCTCTCGATTGACGAGGCGCACTCGGTGGGCACCATGGGACCAAGCGGGCGCGGCATCTTCGAGCACTTTGGCATGGACCCCAGCGAGGTCGATCTGGGCATGGGAACCATCAGCAAGGCCCTGGCAAGCGGCGGCGGTTTCCTCGCGGGACGGAAAAGTTTTATTCAATACATGAAGTACACTACGCCCGCTAGTGTATTCGCCACCGGGCTTTCGCCGGCCAACGCGGCAGCGACTCTGGCCGCGCTTGAAATCTTGGAGAAGGAACCGGAGCGGGTCGCGCGATTGCAAAGCAGGTCGGCCCTGTTTCTTCGCTTGGCACAACAGCATGGCCTTAATACCGGCCCCAGCGGCGGCACGCCGATCGTTCCCATCGTGGTGGGCGATTCGATGCGCTCGCTGGCAATTTCCGCAGAGTTGCTGCGTCGTGGAATCGACGCCCAGCCGATCCTCTACCCTGCGGTCCCGGAGAGCAAATCCCGCATCCGATTTTTCATGACAGCGGAACACACGGAAGTGCAGATCGTACAAACGATCGCTGCCTTGGCGGAGTGTTTTGGAAAGGGATCTCCCGGCTAACTGTTCGCGGTTGAGATTGTCACTAACCCGAATCGCAAGCGAGGTTGTTAAGTCGTTACTTTGCTTGCGCTTCGGGCTAGTATGTAATCGGGCAATCCAGAGTTCGGCGCGGGTCTCCTGACCTCGCTGAAACGTCTGACCGAAGGTCTCCTAGTGAATGAGAGACCTTCGGTCGGTGGCGGCTCGGTCAGAGACCGGCCACAACAACAGAGTCAGAGACCGGCCACAACATTAGAAGCTGCTCAGATCCGGCAGCCGAGAGGTCATCCCCGTCACCTTCGGCGGCGGAGGCAGACCCTTGCTGGGGCTGGGGGCCGGAGCGGCTGGCTTCGGTTCGACATTGCTCGGCATGGAAGCGGGAGTACCGCCTTCGCCGCAACTGCCACAACCGTAGACCACGACGCACTTGTAAGAAGGCACCTTGCAGACGATCTCTTTCTTCGTCAAAACCTTCTTGGTGTGGACCCGGCCGCACTTGGGTGGAGTCTGTTTCTTGCTCAGCTCGATCGCACAGGGATCCTTCTTGCAGCAGCCGTCGCAGCCCTTGTCGCCACAGGCAGTGCAGGCTGATTCAACCGCGCACCCCTCGGGGTTGCACGTGCCACAGCCGTTGGAATCACCGCAACCGCAGCGATCGCCGAAGGGGCTGCCGGGCAGACTGGGGCAGTAGTCTTCACACTTCACCACCCAAACCGTCTTCTTGACTTCCTTGACATAGGGCACAACCTTGCAGTACTTATCGCATCCGCTGTTTCGGCCGCAATGGGCGCAGCAGTTTGGCGAACCAGAGATTTCCACCGGACCGCAAGCGGGATCGCAGCCGCTCTCTCCGGCCGAGGCGGGGGCGGCCATCCATAGGCTGGCCGCCAATGCGAGCATCAAAGTTCTCATTTTTTCGTCTCCTTCATGGCGACTCCGCGAGGAGTCCGCCGTTTGATTTTATTATTGTCTTAGACTGTTAGAAAGTTCGTTCCGAGTGTTACCGCAAGGCCGCACTGGGCGTCCCTGCATAATATTTCCCTCTTCCGCCTGGGGCGGGAGAGACATTCATCACGTTTAGAAATCGAGTGCAGCCCGCATTTCAAAGGTATCCAGATAGCCCTTGGCGGTCTGACCAGGAACACTGATCGAAGAGGGCGTACTGGCACCCGGCGTGTCGGTCGAGTGGACATAGTTCCACATCAACCGCAGATTCGGGTTGAGATACCAGTTCAGGCCGAGCGTGTGGTCGATGGCCAAGCCGCCTTGGAACGCATTGGCGTTGCTGCCGTCGTTGAGATCGAGCCACGAATAGCGGTAGCCCACTTCCCACGCACCGATGCCGGTCTGAACGCAGCCATCCTCATCGCGGACACGGAAAAAATTCTCGTAGGGTTTCACGCGGTCAAAACAGCCAGCCTTCTTATTATAGGGCCGATTCTCGCCCGTCAGGAAGTAGCTGGCATACGCATAGCCACCGCTGATGTATGAATCGGTCGCGCCTCCGTTACGGAGATTCATGAACGCACCGTAGTACTCCGTCTGAAACGAGAGTGGACCATAGACATAAGCCAGTTCCGTGCCGATCAACTTGTAATCGAGGACGGTATTCAGCCCCAGGCCGACGACCTTCGGTGCCAAGTGGGCCTCAGGACGGGCGGACATCGAGAATTGGTTCAGTACGCCCCCACCCGCAAGCACCTCGGTGCCCATGTCGCGGTAGCTGCTTGCGAGACCGATGTGGAGTAGGCCGCGGCCTTCCGTGGCCTCGTCGTACCATGGTAGACAGGTGATGCGGCCGGTGACCGACATGTTGCCGGCGTTGCCCCAGTTGATGAAGTCGGGAGGTGCCACACAGTTCGTGCGGAAGATGCCTGCGGCCCAGGTGGCGCGTTCACCTTCCATCCAGTTGAAAGCCATTACACCATTTTGACGGGCCGGAACCAACGCGCCTTCGTCGGCGATTGATCGCTCCATGAAGGTGCTAAAGCGGTCGCTCGTCTGCTGTTCCAGTCCAAACGGCTCCTTGAAGTGTCCCATGCGGACATTGCCGAGTAAGGGCAGTTCCTTGATGGTAATGTAACAGTCCTTCATGTCGACCTGCTCAATCGGCTTGGCATAGCCCGGAAGCTGAGTAGCACCGACAGTACCATAGGTGAGGCCGCCAGAAGCCAGATTAGCGAAATCCATTTCAATCTTGTAGTCAATAACATTCCAGCCTTCGCCAGCAACCCACAAGCGTGCCCGGCGAAACTCAAAACCGTTCTGGGCAGTGTTGTAGTCGGCGACGCTACCACCCTGCTGGGTGAACATGGCAGCGTCCATCTGAATCATGCCGCCGATCTGGGGCGACATGGGAATCTTGGCCTTGGCTGCGGTTTCCTTGTCCTTCATTTCCTTGAGTTGCTTCTTCAGGTCAGCCACGTCAGAGGCCAGCTTGCTGTTACCGTCGGCAGCTTCCATTGCGGAAACCTGCTGCATAACCGGAGCTTGGGCCGCGGCATAACCGGCCGGACCAGGCACTACCGGTGCCTCATATTGTTGGCCACGTGCCGCACTGGTGCCGCAAGTGACCGTCAAGGCCAGCGTCCAAGCCAGCCGTCGAGTCATACATCCGTGCATGAGATACCCCTTTCAAAAAATTCCTAAGTCGCGGAACAAACCGACCATCGGTCATTCTGCGATCGTCCACCACAATCCACAAATCGCTTGCACTAGGAAT
This sequence comes from Planctomycetota bacterium, assembly GCA_025356915.1. Taxonomy (GTDB): domain Bacteria; phylum Planctomycetota; class Planctomycetia; order Pirellulales; family Thermoguttaceae; genus JANXQG01. The sequence continues at coordinate 3,659 of JANXQG010000299.1, forward strand.
AAGTGTCGAAAGAATCTTGGGCGAAACTCGATTAGACCGGAGTTAATTCATCCTTGCAGAGCGAATATATCCGTCCCGAACCGAACAATCCGTTATATTCGCTGTAAATTAACACCCTCAATGTACACCACCTCCCAACGCATGGCCCCGGCCTTGCTTTCACCGTGCCACGGACGAGTTCATGGTCCCCTTGGTAAAGTCTTTGAGAGGGGGTAGAATCAGGGGTTTACGGATCCGGGATAAGCTTTTGGGCTCTTCCGGTTTTAGGTGCAGAATTGTTCACATTCCGCACCTAGAACCGGAAGAGCCAGCACTTGGCATTCTCCTGCATCGTGGGCGGTCGATAGGATTTTCCGTTTGGTTCAAGATCGGTCCTTAGGAGTCATTTGTGGCAGAAAGCAACGATTCTCAGTCCAATGTTCAGCCGATCCAGCTTAGAGACCCCTTGGTAGCGGGGGTTCTTGCTTGGTTGATTCCTGGACTTGGGCATTTTTATCAGGGAAGGAATGCCAAGGGGGCTTTGTTTGCCATATGCATCATGGGGACGTTCCTTTACGGCCTCTACCTTGGTGGCAGCAGGGATGTCGGTTGGGGGAGGGCGGTCTATTTTTCGTTCCGCACGAACGATTGGCGTCTTCCATGGCTCTGCCAGATCGGGGTCGGATTCCCCACCGTTCCCATGACCCTGTTGCAATGGAAGCTGCAAGATAAACCGATCTTGAATGGCTTCATGGCACCGCCCGCCCTGCATTTGCCCGAACCGGCGGACAATGCCGCTCCCCACGAATCGCCCCCACCCAGTCGGATTTCGTTGGCCTGGATCAATCGGTTGCTGCCTCACTACTTTGAAATGGGCACAGTCTATACGATGATTGCCGGCCTGCTCAATATCTTGGCTGTGTATGATGCCTGCTGCGGACCCGTCCCTGCGGAGTCAGCCAAGAAAAAAGACGAAACGCGGGACTCGGGCAAAGGGGAGGAAAAGTCATGAGCAGTAGCTTCTGGTTCGCTCTGCCGCTGATCGTCTCCGTAAGTCTCGTTTATGCCGCGACGCGTCAAGAGGAAGTCGGTGCGATTCTAGCACACGCTTTTCGCGTGGCCGTATGGATTGCCGGCTTCATGGCACTGGTGTTCGGCCTCCTCTACCTCGTATCGATGCAGGTTTCATAAAACGGAATTTTATTCCGTTTTTACGCTCCAAAAACCATTTCACCGGATCGTACCATTTCACCAAGACGACAGGCGATTCAGCGGCCATAATATCCAAGAGGATTCACCGCAAAAGAGCGCAGAGAACGCAGAGAATAGAATCTTTCTTTTGCGCCCTTTGTGTTCTCTCGCGGTGAATACTAATAAAAACTTTCGACAGAAATATGAGGAGCAGAAAAATAGGAAAGAAAACGTGCTATATAGCTCGCATCGGGCTGATTTGCAGCAGCACGCTTTCCGACTCCGTGCCAGGCAACGGGTAGGAATCCAGCTTCCGCAGGGCCAAACCGTGCATCAGGCCAAAGTGTCTCGCCTCTCCCCGTTCGTCGATCCAACTAGGGCCTTTCAAAACGAGCATCCGGTCGAATGCGGTCCAATGTGGCTTGAACCACTCCAGCAACTTCTTCAGCCGAGCCACGGCACGGATCACCAAGGTGTTAAAACGCTGGTCCATCAGGATGTCTTCTGCCCGAGCGTGAAGCACCGGGACCGGCAGCCCCAGTTTCTCGACAATATCCGCCACCGTTCGGGCCTTCTTTCCGACCGACTCGCAGAGCGAAATCTTCAAATCGTCCCGCAATATGGCCAGCACCACTCCCGGAACCCCCCCGCCGGTGCCAACGTCTAGCACGGTCTCGCCTGGGCCGAGAAAACGGGCAAAAGCTAGGCTGTCAACCAGATCCCGCGCGACGAACTTCTCAAAATCGGTATGCCGGGTGAGATTGATCTTGCTGTTCCAATCCCACAACAACTGACAATACTGATCGAGCCGGGCGGTCTTCTCGGCAGTAAGTTCAATGTTGTGTCGATTCAGAGCGGTGACCA
>JANXQG010000301.1 GCA_025356915.1 Planctomycetota bacterium
CTCGTTTCACTCGGCCCACCCACCAAACGCTTAGGACCGGCGAATCAATAACTGTACTCATCTCGCGGAGCGAGATGAGTACGTTCCGAAAACCCGACACTTATTGATTCGCCGGTCCTTACCGCCCTCCATGCAACTTCGCTTCGTCAATCACCTCGCCGCCGTCGGGTGTGATCAGGGCCTTGAGCGTCTTGTTGTCAACCTTCAATTGCTCCACATGACCGTCGAAAAAGGCGGCGATGAACTTTTGGGCCGGAATCTTGCCTAAAGCCGCCAACGGTCTCTCGGGATCGAAAAGCAGATCCTCCGGCTTGGTCCACGGCACGGCCTTGTCTGGTCCGGCCTCCACGCAGAGAATCGTGTAGGACATGCCGTCGCGAATGTCCGCCGCCCGAACCTTCTTCCCGCCGTCAAAGGCGGCACCCTTGCCGGTGAAAAGCATGACCCGCGTCTTGCCCTCGCTGGGACTGTCCGTCGATTGGAAAATTGAGGGCATTTTCTTGGCCACTTCGAGGTTGTGCGGGCTGTCCCAGGCTTCATCGCGGTGGAACTGCTCGTAAAGGGCCTGTTCTTCCACATAAGGAAGAATGGCTACCCGCCAACTCAGGAGCGGCTTGCCGTCCTTTTCGATCGCGGCGGCGGGAAAGGCATTCTTGGCCGATTCATCCCGGAGCATCGCCAAGCTGACCTGTTTCATGTTGTTCATCTGCTGTGCCCGGCGGGCTGCGGAGCGGGCTTCCATGATGGATTGCTTGATCGTAGCGGCGATCGATGGGCCGGCGGTGTCGAGGATCTCCGGCCGTTTGACGTCGAGGACCACCTGAGTGCCGGACTTAGTTGCCTTCATACCATCGACGAACTGGTCGGCCAACTTCACGAGGGGGGCAAACTTTGTTCGAGCCTCTTGCGGAATACTCTGCTTGGCCAGCACCAGGCCCCCGCTCGCCATTCTCAGGGCTTGTTGCAGCAATTCTTCGACGTTAGCGGCCGCATCGGCATCCTTGATATCCAGCACCAAGCGAAGGAGCGAGGGGGCGGTCAGATTGAAGGTCACGGTTCCGCCCCGTACAGTCTTGGCGGCGTCCAGGTAATTAACGACCAGCGGCGGGGCACCTCTCTTGGCCGAATCGATGATCGTGTCGAGATTGGGGAAAGACTCCGGTGCCAGGGCGATGATGATGTCGTTGTCCGCATCAGCCTTCTTTAATCGCTCCACCAGCGGCCCTTTGGGTTCGGTGACGGCGAGGATCTTTTCCATGTTCTCTTTGGAGGTCAAAACGATGGTGTTCTTGCTGGGGGAATAGGCTAGGCCAGAACTTTTTGCCCCCCCGAGATCAAAACAGGCCTTGCCTGCGACCGTGACCTCTTGGATTGGTTTCGATCCTTTCGTGGCCGCGGACGCCTGCATTTTGGTCAGAACCGCCTTGACATCCACATCGTGGGTGAAACGGATTATTATGACGGGAATCGGCTCAGGATTGCCCGGTTGCTTCTCGTCCAGACTGAGCAGTATGACGATTTCCTCGACTTCGCTGGGATCGATGCCGAACTTCTTGATCGCCTCGGCGATCGTTTCATCTTTCAATTGCTCGGCAACCAGCGGCGACTGGGCGATCCGCCGCGGATGAAGCACAACCGCGGCAAAGTCGCTCGGAGTGACCAGCGACACGTCGATCGCCACCGAGCCAGTCGTATCGCTTGCACGCCCATGGCTCGCCAAGCTGGAGAGAAAAGCCGCCGCCAACATTGCCATCAGAAAGCGATTCACACGCATGATAACCTCTATTGCAAATGAAATTTCTACAAACTGAGTACTGGATACTGAGAGTACACAGTACCCAGTACTCGGGAAAACTTACTTTCGCTTACTCGGACTTACCGGGCAAAGTCGGACCCGACTTTTCATTTTCCGTTGGCATCGTCATGGGCCTTGGCTGACCGCCGCCCATGGCGCCCATCATGGCCGCCTGGATGGCCTTGTCGACCAAGGGACCAACCTTGTCCATGCTGGCGGGCCGCTTCAGCACGATGGTCACCGCGCTGCTGCCCTTGATCACGGAAACGCCTGCAAGGGCCTCGTCGCCTAGCTTGAATGCGTCGGCAAAATCAGCCTTGGCTTCCTTGGGCACGTTCTGCTTGAGTCCCGCCAAGGCACCATCGAGCAATTTGACCCCATCTTTGAGCAAAGTCTCGACGGTTTCCGCACCAGCCGCGTCCTTGGTATCCAGGACGATTTTCAGCAGCGAATCACCCGTTAGATTCAGCCCGAGCGTGACGCCGCGCAAAGTCTTGGCACCGTCGAGGTAATTCTGCCCCATCGGCGGAGCACCGGCCTTTGCGGCATCGATTTGCTTGTCCAGACCGGGATACTTCTCGAGTTCCACGGCCACGATTAGGTCATTATCGGCGCTAGCTTTCTTGATCCGCTCGTACAACGGCCCCTTCGGCTCGGTGGAGGCGAGAACCTTTTCCATGTTCTCCTTCATGGTCAACACGATCGTGTTCTTGCTGGGGGCATAAGCCAGGCCAGCATTTTTTTCGCCCCCGAGGTCAAAGCAGGTCTTGCCTGCGACGGTGACCTCTTTGATCGGTTTCGATTCTTTCTTGGCTGCGGCTGCCTGCATTTTGGTAAGAATTTCCTTGGCATCCACATCGTGGGTAAAGCGGGTAAGCATAACGGGAATCGGCTCGGATTGCTTCTCGTCCATGCTGAGCAGCACGACAATTTGCTCCACTTCGCTCGGATCGAGGCCAAACTTTTTGATGGCCTCGGCAATCTTTTCGTCTTTCAACTTTTCGGCCACCAGCGGAGACGAGGAAAGCCTCTGCGGATGAATGACGATTGCGGCGAAGTGCTCGGGAGTGACCAACGAGACATCAATCGCACCTTTGACAACGGCAGAAGCTGCCTGACCGCCCGCTTTATCGCCGGCCTTGGCCTGGGTCGCCCCGCCCGAGCCGGAGTCCTTCTTGCCTTCGCCACCACCACAGCCCGAGTAGACGATGAACAACATGGCCGCGGTCAACGCGGCGAGAATACGACTGCAACGCATTGCAAACCTCCTGAGAAAGACAATGAACTAGCGCAACAAACATCCTCGCGATACACCAACGCCCGCGCAAGATCTGGCGCGTCCTCTTTATAGGACGGGCTGATACCTCCGTCAACCCCCCCCTGGAAGAACATTTCAAGAGACGAAAATCCAAAACGCCTGTTTTGAGCCTTTGAACTTCTCGACGCGTCCTTGCGGTTCTTTGTACACTTTTATAGAGTATACGCAGAAAGTTCCCACCGACCATGAAAAATTTAGGCGTTATTTCCGATACCCATGGCCTGCTGCGCCCGGAGGCATTGGAGGCACTCGAAGGCGTCGATCTGATTGTTCATGCCGGCGATATTGGCACGCCCCGGGTTACCGATGCCCTGCGGGAACTCGCTCCGGTTTTCGCCATTCGCGGGAACGTCGATCGCGGCATCTGGATCGATGATTTCTCGGCAACTGAGATCGTGGAAGTCGACGATGTGCTGCTCTACGTCCTGCACGACCTCGAACAGTTGGACCTCGACCCAGAGGCCGCGGGCTTCCGCGTTGTGATCCATGGCCACACGCACGATCCCGAGGTTGCCGAGAGGCAGGGCGTGATCTATCTCAATCCAGGCAGTGCGGGGCCACGTCGGCAGCGACTGCCGATCTCGATGGCTCGAATGGTTGTAGGGAATGTCGATGGCCAAGGAGATCATCACTCCATGTCCTGGCCCGCGCGGTCGTTTGCTTATGGCAGCGGAGCCAAGCGGATTGAAGTGGAGTTGATTTCCCTGGAGGATCGCGGTTAGGGATTCTCCCTTTTCCCTCGTAAAATATACCCAATCGCCAAGAAATCATAGACCGCGTGGGCCACGATCGGCACGGCCAGATTTCCCGTCGCCATCCAGAGCCAGCCGAGGTACATCCCCATCAAGGTGGCCAACACGGCATAGGCGGTGTTCACGGCATGCAAGAGTCCAAAGAGGATGGCCACGGCCACGATTGCTATCCAATCGCCAGCCATCGCCCCGGCCAGCGAGTGAGGCAAAAAGTCGCCACTCCACTCGACCATCGCGACCTGGAACACTCCGCGAAAGAGCATTTCTTCCCCCAAACCCGCTAAAAGCGAGATCGCCGCCAGCTCGATCCACGTACAGTTTTTGAACATCGGCGCAATCAGGTCGTCAAGTACGCGACGCACCTCCTGAACCGGTCGCCACGGTATTCGCTCGCAAGCTAATAGCAAGCCTAGCAAGGGTAGCACGGCGAGAAGCCCCATCCCAATGGCGGAGGGATTTATCTGAAGTGTTTTCAAGGGGGATTGGCTGAACATCCAACCTAGCAGTACCGCAAGAAATACCAAACTTGCCTCAAACATAGCAGCTTGAAGTGGAAAAAACGGC
>JANXQG010000312.1 GCA_025356915.1 Planctomycetota bacterium
ACATCCACGAACTTCCGCCGGCCGTGGGCCAGGCAGTTGCCGAGAATCGTTTGCAGTTTGCCCGGCAGATTCCGCGTTAGCGCATCGCACATCTGGATGGGCGAGGGTAGATTCGCGGCACGCTGGGTCAACACGTCCTCCGAAGAAGAAAGGGGTCAGAACTAATTATGCGACAAAGAGTTCTGACCCCTTTCTTCACCCCTTTCTTCACGCTGGAGCTAAAAATCGCCGCCGACGGCAAAACAGCCCATTTGCGCGTCGAGCCGCTCGCGGATCCCTCATGCAAGAAGATTGTTGTTCACCTGACCGGTTGGGCCTTGGTGACCCGTGGAGCGGTTAAGGAACTGTCGTCAGGAAAGCGGAATGAGGTTGATATCCCCCTGCTGCCGTGACAAGGGTGGGTGGAGCAGGATAATGGTGCGTTACGCGAACACGTCCAAAACAGCGGTAAGTATTCTCGATGGCTTGACTCCGTGCGCAACCCACCATTTCCGGGGTGGCTCCACGCACCCACCCCTGACAAGAATGAGCAACTGGATTCCCAGCTACAAACTCCAACCGGGCCGATATTCGGGAGTGACCAGCGCGGTGGCTTCCGCGTTGTTGGTGAACTTCATGTTCTCGCCATTCCACTCCAGCTTCGTCCCCGCCAAGCGGCCGGCAATGACGCCCAACATGCCGATCTCTGTCAATGCGGCACCATAGGTGAAATCGGAACCCGCCTTGCCGCCCGTGCGGATCGCATTGAGCCAATCGAGGTGGTGTTCTTTGACGCGGGGAAGGCTCTTGGCGGGCCGCTTGTAGGCCTGCATCTTGACTTCGGGGATAATGCGCACGCCGTCGGCACCGTGTGAACCGTACATGATCGTCCCCTTGTCGCCGAGAACCACGGCACCGATGCCGACCGGATTGCGGCCCGGTTCGAGGTCAGCGGGCCGTGGAATTGGCAATGTTCCGCTGTACCAATGCAGGGTGATCGGACCGCGGTCGCCCTTGGCGGCAAACTCGTACGTGATCTTTTCACTCTTGGGAAAGGCTTCGCCCTGGGTCTTGATGTCGTAGCCCGGCGTTTCCGAGACGATCGATTTGGGCGAGCCGAGATCGAGCGCCCAGAAGACCGGATCGACCACGTGGCAGACCCAATCGCCGATCGTGCCGTTGCCGAAGGGAACCCAACCGCGCCAAATATAGGGCAGAAAGGCGGGACAATAGGGCCTCTGCTTGGTCGGACCAAGCCATAAATCCCAGTCGAGCGATTCGGGCGTCTTCCATTCCTTTTTGAGATCGCCCAGGCGGTCGACACCCGAGTTCACCACGCTACAACCGCAGTGGATGGTATGCACCTTGCCGATGGCTCCATCGCGGAGCCACTCGACCAATAACCGGCACGACTCGTAGGAGTGACCCTGGTTGCCCATCTGCGTAACGACTTGATGCTCCCGGGCGGCCTTGGCCATCTCGCGGCACTCATGGACGGAGTGGGCAAGCGGCTTCTCGCAGTAGACGTGCTTGCCATGCTTGATCGCGGCAATCGCGGCGACCGCATGGTTATGGTCAGGCGTGGCGACCACGACGGCGTCAATCTGCTTGTCCATCTTGTCGAACATCGTGCGGAAGTCGCGGAAGCGTTCGGCCTTGGGATGGTTATTGAACGCTTTCGCGGCGTAGCCCCAATCAACGTCGCACAGCGCGACGATGTTGTTGCCTTTGGCCACCTCATTCACGTCATTACGACCCATCGAGCCTACGCCGATGCCGGCAATGTTCAGCTTCTCGCTGGGGGGTGTTTCACCGCTCTTGGCCACGACATGCCGCGGCACAATCGTACACGCGGCCACGGCAGCCCCCGCCGAACAGAGAAATTCACGACGTTGGAGAATAATTTTCTTCATGGAGAGCTCGGTTGGTAAATCGACGACAAAGTGGTAAGAAATGTTGGGCTAGAACACGTAACGGTTGACGATGTTTTCCAACAACTCCTGGCGGCCGCTGGTGTTGGGCGTGGCGTCACCCTTGGCGAGAATGTACTTCTCCAGTGAGGCGAAGTTCTGTTTCCCGGCCTCGATCTCGGCACCGATGCCCGAATCCCATGAGGAGTAACGCTGCTTGAGCATGCCGTCAATCTCGCCCTCGGCGCGGATGGCCGCGGCAATCTTCAGGCCCTTGGCAAAGGCGTCCATGCCGCCGATGTGGGCATGGAACAGATCGACCGGCTCAAAGCTCTCTCGCCGCACCTTGGCGTCAAAGTTCAAGCCGCCGGTGGTGAATCCGCCGTACTTCAAAATGATGAGCATCATCTTGGTGGCAATGTAGATGTCCGTTGGAAACTGATCTGTATCCCAGCCGAGGAGCAAATCACCGACGTTGGCATCGACGGAACCCAGGAAGCCCTGCGCGCCGGCGTAGTCCAGTTCGTGCTCGACGGAATGCCCGGCCAAGGTGGCATGATTCGTTTCGATGTTCATCTTGACGTGGTCGGCCAAGCCATAGGCACGGAGGAAGTTGATGCAGGCGGCCGAGTCGTAGTCATATTGGTGCTTGGTCGGTTCCTTGGGCTTAGGCTCGAAATAAAACTGTCCTTTGAAGCCGATCTGCTTGGCATAGTCAACGGCCATGTGCATGAACTTGGCCAGATGGTCAAACTCACGCTTCATGTCGGTGTTCCAGAGGGTCTGGTAGCCCTCGCGGCCGCCCCAGAACGTGTATCCTTCGCCACCGAGTTCCTTGGTTACCTCCAGGGCCTTCTTCACCTGGGCCGATGCGTAGGCAAAGGCGTCGGCATTGGGGCTTGTGGCGGCGCCGTGGACAAAGCGTGGATTGCTGAAGAGATTCGCCGTACCCCAGAGCAATTTGACTCCGGTCCGCTGCATCTCTTCCTTGATGACCTTGACCACGGCATCGAGATTTTTGTTGGTTTCGGCCAGCGAAGCACCCTCGGGGGCAATGTCGCGATCATGGAAACAGAAGAACGGGGTCGTCAGCTTCTCCATGAACTCGAAGGCCACGCGGACCCGCTTCTGGGCCATGTCGACGTTGTCCGAGCCTGTTTCCCACGGGCGAAGCATGGTACCGGGACCGAACGGGTCGGAACCGGTGCCGCGCAGGGTGTGCCAGTAGGCGACGCTAAATCGCAGATGGTCTTTCATGGTCTTGCCGGCCACGACTTCCGATTCGTTATAGTGGCGGAAAGACAAAGCGTTCTTCGATTGCGGGCCTACGTAGCAGATCTTCTGGATGTCAGGGAATGCGGACATTTTGAGTTCCTGGGATAAAAGGTGGTTGGTTTTTATGTAGGGTGGGCCGAGTGAAACGAGCCCCACGATCTTTACTTTTGAATCACGGCGGCCTGTGCGGCCGGTTCCTTGTCTTTTTTCAAACTGCCACTATAGCCGGCGATCCCGGCTGAGGCAAACAGCAGCAAGAGGCCAAGCACCAACAGCCCGCGAGTGCGGTTGCTAGTGCCTTTCCATTCGCCGAGCATCAGGCCCAAAAGGCTGCTGAAGAGGATGGCTGCAGCCATGAGGACGGCCCAGCCGATGTAATCCAAAGACCCCATCGCGGCACCGCCCGTCTTGAAAGCGATGAATTGGCAGCACCAGATGATCCCAGCAAGGGCGGCAAAAATCAAATTGGTCAAGAGCGGGGTCTGCGACCTAGTGTAGTCGCCGAACGTGCCGTTTTTGAAATTCAGGAACAGGCAGAGTAGGCAGTTCACCGTAAAGCCGCCCAGCAATACCACAACGAGTACGGGGATTCCCTGCCAGGTGGATGAAGTGAGCTTTTCATTGGCCGCAGCTTTGGGCACGAACCAGACCTTCTTGTCCTTTTCATATTGCAACCCGGAAAGGCCCGCCAACGACGTGGGCGGCGTCGAAGCATCGCCATTTTCCACGCGAGTTTCCGATCCGTGGTGGGCCTTCATTTCGGCGATCACGCCTCCCTGGAGGCCAAAACTCATGCCGGAACTCATCAGCCCGGAAAAGATGGCGACGAGAATTCCCTTCTTGAAATCGTACTCGGCAACGGCCTTTTTTTTCTGTTCCGCGGGCAATTCACCTTCCTTGGACATGCCAGCCATTCCGACGAGGATGATCCCAAGCAAGGAGACGACGACGCCGACCAGCGACATTTGGGCCGCCGGTGTGTTGTATAAATCCGTAAAAGTACCCTTGAGAATCGGCGGCACGAGCGTACCGGCGGCCGAGCACAAACCGCCGCCAATGGCCAGACCTAGACCAACGCCCAGGTAGCGGATCATCAATCCCCAAGTAATCCCCCCGACGCCCCACATCGCACCGCAGAGATAACAGTAAAGAAGTTCCTTGGGCGGCGTGCTGCGTAGTGCGGTGCATGCATTGGGCGAGGTTGCCAGTGCCAGCACCATGGGGAGAACCAACAGCCCGGCGATGGCATAGATCATCCAGTAGCTTTCCCACGCCCACCCCTTGACCATCTTGAACGCCAAGTAAAATATGGCCCCGGCCAGTCCGCCAAGGGTGAAGATGGTCACCCCCAAGGCTGGATTTGTCGCGGTTTCTGCAAGCAGCATATTCATGAAATTCTTCCTTCCTTATCTCCAGGCACAGGCCGCCCAAAATGAATCTCAAATCTCAAATCAACTCCTCTTCGACAATACGTCCGTCTCATACTGCTTCACTTCACCGATCCAGGCCGGGCCTACGGGCACGTTCTGCTTCAAGCAGTAGTAATCCCAAATGGCTGCGTAGGGCATTGTCTTCAGTTCTTCCAACATGGCCAGCCGTGCGGTGAAATCACCAACATTCTCCAGTTCTCGGAGCAACTGGATTGGCTCCAGCAGCGCGATTAGCAGAGCCTTGATCATTGCGCGGGCACCGATGACCCAGGCTGCCACGCGGTTGATCGAGGCATCGAAGTAGTCCAGGCCGACGTGCGTCCGATCGAGGAAGTTGCCGCGGACCAACTCCTGGGCAATCGCCAAGAGCGAATCGTCGACAATCACCACGTGATCGCTGTCCCAGCGGATGCCGCGGCTAACGTGCAGGAGGATCTCGTCGAGTTGGCTGAAGACGGCCGAAATCTTGTCAACGATTGTTTCCGTCGGATGGAAATGGCCCGTGTCGAGGCAGAGCAGCTTCTTCCGCGCGATCGCGTAGCCCAGATAATACTCGTGCGAGCCAACAACGTAACTTTCCGAGCCGATGCCGAAGAGTTTGCTCTCGACGGAATCGAGGTTGTCCGCACGATTGACCGGAACGGCAAAGATCTCGTCGAGGGCCTCCGTCAATCGCTGCCGCGGAGCGACACGGTCGATCGGCAGATCCTTCATGCCGTCGGGGATCCAGACATTCGTCACGCACGTCTTGCCCAAGGCGGCACCGATCGCCCCGCCAATCTTGCGGCAGGCGATGCCATGCTCGATCCAAAACTTACGGATGCCCGTGTCGGGATGGGCTAGCGTCAAGCCGTCTGCTGCCTTGGGATGCGAGAAGTAGCTTGGGTTGAAGTCCATCCCCAATCCTTGCTCCTTGCTCCAATCGATCCAGCCCTGGAAATGCTCGGGAAGCAGTTCGTTCCGATCGACCCGCTTGCCGCCCGTCTCCGCATACAAAGCGTGCAAGTTGAAGCGATGCTTTCCAGGAATGAGCGATAGTGCCCTGACGGTGTCGCCGCGAAGTTCATTGGGCGTACGAGCCTTGCCGGGATAGTTTCCCGTGGCGGCCAATCCGCCACCCAAGGCTTCGCCCAATTTTTCAAACCCCCCCACGTCGTCGCCTTGCCAGCAATGCAGCGAGACGTGCACCGTGGCTAGCCGCTTCAGGGCGGCTTCGGTATCGACCCCCAGTGCGGCGTAGCGCTCTTGGGCGGCCTTATAAGCCGATTCAATCGATGAAGGGGGAGTGGCAGTCGTGAAGATCGTCGTGGACATGAGATTTCCTCGGTCTGTAAAGTGAATGGCTTTTGGCCGATTATAGCCGACGCCAGAGACTTTCCAAGTGGCCCGCCGAAGAAACCCCAAAGTTTCAGTAGCAGGCAGTAGGGTGGGGAGAGCGCATCCATTCCCTACACCAACGGCGTTATGTCACCTAACCGCGCAGCGGCTACCCTGGGAAACGGTATCCACCAAACCTTCTACGCGAACGGCGTTGAGTTAATTTCGTTCGTATCGGGCTCGTTTCACTCTCCCCACCCTACTTCTGCACCTAAAATCGGAAGTGCCAATAATTCATGGAAAGTGGCGAGGTAACTGGAAAGTTGCGAGATACTTTGTTAACATAGTGAGACCTTGCTGCTCGGAGCGTCTCCGAGTGGAGTGAAAATGAGAAATAGCGGGTGACATTTGCATCCCAAATCGTGGTCACCCAAGGTGGCCTGCCCGGCGACGGCTGGAAACGCGGCCAGTCGCGGTTTTTCTTGCAAGGAAAGCGAGAGAGTGAAGCGACCGCCCTTTCTGGTCAAGGCCTCTCGGGCAAGATCGTCGGCGAGTTGATGTCGATTGCCTCCACGGACGGCAAGGCCAAGCTCGAACTGAAGCGGACGGTTCGTCACAGCCCGACGGAAGGGGCAAAGGCACCCGAAGGCGCGATCGTGCTATTTGATGGCAAGACAGCCGAAAACTTCCATCACGG
>JANXQG010000339.1 GCA_025356915.1 Planctomycetota bacterium
AAGATCCTCGATGTGCCGTTGCGCGGTCAGTTGCTCATTGAACTGACCATGCCCGACGCCAAGGAGGAAACCTCGTGATCTGGACCGCTTTGGGGATGGGAATCCTCGGTCTATTTTTAAGTGCGTTCTTCAGCGGTTCGGAGACGGGTTTTTATCGTGCCACGCGGCTGCGATTGGTGTTGGACGCCATGGGTGGCGACCGAATTGCCCGTGGCTTGCTCTTTCTCACGAATCATCCCGCGCTGTTTGTAGCCACGGCCCTGGTCGGCAATAGCATGGCCAATTACTTGATCTCGCTGGCCACGGTAATTGCCATGGGGCAGGTGTTTCCCCGGGTTCCGGAAGCGGCTGAGATCATTGCTTCCATCGTCTTGGCTCCGATTGTACTGGTTTATGGCGAGTTGCTGCCGAAGAATCTGTTTCTTCAAGCGCCAAATCGTTTATTGCGGCGCGGCGGATCGCTGTTCTTGTTCTTCGCCGTGTTATTCTTTCCTTTGGCCGGTCTGCTCTGGCTGCTAGGCCGCTTGTTGGCCCGCCTGACGCGAACCTCGCACGAACCGATCCGACTGGTATTGGCCCAAAGGGAGTTGCGGCGGATCCTGGCTGAAGGGCATGAAGCGGGCATCCTGCACCCCGCTCAGCAGAGTCTCGCCCATGGTATTCTTGCTGTCGCCCGCAAGCCGGTGCGGCAGTTTCTCACACCGTCGAGCCAGATGGTGCAGGTCCATGCCGACATGAGCAAGCAGGCCGTGCTCCGTCTGGCCGAGCGGAACCATACCGCCGTGATCCCCGTCACTGACATAGTCTCCGGCCAACTGGTCGGCTATGTGCGGATTCTCGATTTGCGCCTGCACGAAGGTAACGACCTAGCACCCATTCGCCCCTTGCCCGAAGTCCGTGACGACAGTTCTCATCTAGCTGCGCTGATGCGTCTGGAGAGCAGCGGCGACAGCCTTGCCCGAGTCATCGACGCCCGCGGCGAGACGGTTGGCATTGTCACGCTGGAACGGCTGCGGGAGCCGTTGTTTTAGAATTTCGGCTCTTCCGGTTATGAGTGCGGAACGTGAGTAATTGATAATTGTACCTTGAACCTTGTTCCTTTGATCATTTTCTTATCCGTGGCCAAACCTCCCTCCTTCCACATCACTACCAAAACCCTACAAAGTCCATATAATCATGAAGCTGCGTGATTCTCTGCCGAATCCGACCATGCCAAAAACCGAAAGAATCCAATGGTCAAGAAACAATTATATTCACTACAAAAGAACACATGGAACGCAAAGAAAAGAATTCTTCCTTCTTTTGCGCTCTCGCGCGGTGAATTATAAAAGCCCCACCAAAAGGGCGAAGGCAGGAAGCAGGTATCGGAATGCATTCCGTTTTACGAATTTGGCAAAATTTGCAGAAATTTGGCCGTGGTCTGCTCAACCTCGCCCTGCCGCCGCGATGTCTGCGTTGTGATGATGATCTTTCCCACGAAGCCGTAATTTCCCTCTGCTTGAAATGTACCCAGGCCATCGCGCCCGAAATCGCCGCCTGCTGCGACCGTTGCGGCGCAATCCTGCCGGAAGGAGTCATTCCAGCCGAGTGCTGCCCAGCCTGCAAGGATTTTTCACTGAAATTTGACGCCGTTTATCCGTTGGGTCACTACGAAGGTGCCTTGAGAGAATTGGTGCTGAAGACGAAACGTCTATCCTCAGAAGCCGTTTCGCTGACCGTTGGCCGGCTGTTGGCCGAGCGTTTAGGCGAAAAACTGGCAAAATTTCGTGCCGATGCCGTGCTGCCGATCCCGATGCATTGGGCCAAAAGATTTTTCCGCGGCGTCAATAGTCCGGAACTTCTGGCCGGTTGCCTGGCAAAAAAGTTAGGGATACCGGTGGTGCGCACTTTAGTCCGTTGCCGTTATACTGGTCCTCAGAAGAATCTGCTGCCGCGCGAGCGATTCCGCAACGTCCGAGGCGCTTTCCGCCTCCGCCGGTCGGACCAAAAACGATGGCAGGACTCGCGTTTATTGCTGGTGGATGATATTCTTACTACAGGCGCAACGTGCAGCGAAGTTGCGAGATTGCTGAAGCAAGCGGGGGCTGCGGCCATAGCGGTGGCGGTTGTCGCCCGTGCCGATGGCTCATAAACTGGTTGGCGAAAGTTAGACTCGGATGCCACAACCTGAATCTCAAGTGATTGACGCGAAAAAGGCTCATCCCTTTCGTTCCGCCGTGATTCGCGGCCTGGGGGTGCTGATCCCGCCGCTGTTGACGGTCGTGATCCTGCTCTGGGTCATCAATACCACGCGGATTTATTTGCTGGAGCCGGTCAATACGGGCGTTCGCGAGGCATTGGCCTGGTGCCTTAGCGGCCATATCCGCGAAAGCCTGACAATCACCGATGAAACCCGACAGATTGGCATCGTGAACGGTATTCCCTACCAGGGACTACCCGACGGCCGCTTCGTGCCTTTGTCGGTCCATGAACGGGTGCAGAACCACGCGGATGGCGGGCCGATTCCCAACACGGCCAAGGAGGTTTACCTGCGTTACGTCGAACTCACCTACCTACGGCCGCAATACGCCATCCCCTGTTTCCTGGCCATTTTTATCTTGTTGGTTTACCTCCTCGGCAAGCTCATGGCGGCCGGCATCGGCGGCTTCTTGGGCAATCGCCTCGAACTGGCTATCCAGCGACTCCCCTTGGTTCGCAGCGTTTACAAGGCCGTCAAACAGGTGAGCGATTTTTTTCTTAGCGAAAAGCAACTCCAGTTCACGCGGATTGTGGCCGTGGAATTTCCCCGGCCCGGCATGTGGAGCATCGCCTTTGTGACCAGCGAAGGCCTAAGCGATATTCGTGCCGCTGCCAACGATGCGGTTTTGGGAGTATTCATACCGTCGTCGCCCATGCCGATGTCGGGCTATGCGCTGACGGTCCTGAAAAGCGAGGCCGTTGACCTGGATATCACGATTGAAGAAGCGATTCAATACTTGGTAAGCTGCGGGCTCGTGATGCCGCAGAAGGACCTCCAGCGAATGAAGGCAACTGAGAACATTCCGGTGATCGAAGCGTCACCGCCTGTTGTGGCCGGTCTCTGACCTCGGTTGTGGCCGGTCTCCGACCGAGCCACGCCGTCGACCGAAGGTCTCCTATTCACCGGGAGACCTTCGGTCGGACGTTTCGGCGGGGTCAGGAATCGATGGCGATCACGGGCACCTTCGGTCGTGCCTTCACGAATTCGCGCAGCGCTTCTTCAGGGACGCTGTCGCCAATGAGCACGAGCCCGACGATCTGCC
>JANXQG010000341.1 GCA_025356915.1 Planctomycetota bacterium
TATCGTCGTGTTTGATGGGGTGTGCAACCAAAGCTCCGAAATTGCGATCACGATTCATCGAGTAATGACTTCCGTTCTTCCACACCCTGAAGAATAATCCAGGATAGACACCTTTTGCGGGAGAGGCCATGCACCTCCGGACAACCTTTCTAAATTGGGGAGGCACGGAGTTTCCACGACTTTTCACCCGTCAAGCCGATTGATGACCAGCCAACCTGGATGAATTGTCTTGAATTTTTGGTTGCGTGGATTATGCTGGAAGTTTGAACTGAGAGGATATTTTGTAGTAGGTCAGGCTATCCAGCCTGACTTAACATGGTTCTCCGTCAGGCTGGAAAGCCTGACCTACTTGACATTTGTGGGTATTAAAAATCATGAGCAAGATTTGGTGTGTCGTCCCGGCTGTATTGGGACTCGTGGCGTTTGAAGTTGACAGTGCTTTAGCGTCGGGCGGCGGCGGAAAGGGTCCCCATGCGGGCGCTGGATCCGCCGTCGGATGCCGGACCGGTCATGGCGGTTGTCGGGGGAACGCGGGTCAATTTTCGCGGGCCGAAAACGGCATTTTTGGCCCCATCTGGGCATCAGGAAACACCTATTGGGGTTGCGGTTTGGGCTATGCATGCGGATACTCAGGTTGGGGGGATTCACCCTTGGTCATTAGTCAACAGGATCGCGTGCCCTATTTTGCTCAGTTTCCGCCGGTCTACTATGGCTATTCGACGAATATGCCCGTCTTGAACGGATGCATTCGTTCGTTTTTGGCTGGGAGCGAAAGTTCTCTGCCTGCCTCGGATTCCGCAGCCCCTGCCAGTCTACCGCGTCCTCCGTTGCGGATTATCAATCCGTACTACGTTGAAGTAAAGTTGGATAAGCCGTAGGAAGGGGAAATCGGGCCTTGTCATGCGGCCGAGACTGTGATAGAATGCCTGATTCGCGATTGTCCTCCCGCAGTAGGAATTGAGATTATGAAAGATAAAATTCACCCCAAGTACGTGGAAACCAAGGTCGTTTGCGGCTGCGGCAGCACGTTCATGACCCGCAGTACCCTGGATGAACTGAAGGTCGATATTTGCAACGCATGCCACCCGTTCTATACGGGCAAGCTGAAGTATATCGACACTGCGGGCCGCATCGAGAAGTTCCAGCGGAAGTTCTCCAATACGGGCTATGCCAGCCTGCAGCGCGGCAAGAAGAAGGCCGCGGACACCCCGGCTCAAGCGGAAACGACTTGAGCTTCAAGTAGAGCTGGGCGGGCACAGTGCTGCCCCGGCAAGGTTGCATGATTCGGGGAATTTAGCTCTGACACTTGTGCCGGCAGGTGTCCGGCACAAGTGCCAGGGCTAAACATGGCATTTTGTCCCGGAATCACGAAAGCCTATTTATGCGCGAGATCTTGGAACAGCAACTCGCTCGCTTCGAGGAGCTGGAGCATAAGATGACCGACCCTGACGTGCTGGCCAACTCGGCTCGCCTAGCGGGGGTTGCGCGCGAACATGGCTCGCTTGCCAAATCGGCGACGAAGTACCGCCGCTTCAAACAGCTCAATACCCAAATTGCTGATGCCAATGCCATGGTCGCGGGCGACGATATCGAGTTGCGGCAGTTGGCTGAAATAGAATTATCCGAGCTGAAGAAAGACCGCGAAGCCTGCTGGAGCGAAATCCTGGATTCGGTTGCCGGTGGCGAAGACGCCCAACGGTCCCGGTGCATGTTGGAAATTCGCGCCGGCACCGGTGGCGATGAGGCGGCACTGTTTGCCCGCGATCTGTACGAAATGTATCGCCACTATTGTGAGGCGAAGGGCTGGAAGGTTGAAGTCATGGACATGAGCCCAACCGAACTGGGTGGGTTCAAGGAAGTGATCCTCGGTCTGGAGGGCGAGGGTGCCTTCCGTGCCATGCAATACGAGAACGGCGGTCATCGTGTGCAGCGCGTGCCGGAGACCGAGACCAAGGGGCGCGTACACACCTCGGCGGCGACGGTGGCCGTGATGGCCGAGCCTGAGGACATGGAAATCGACCTGAAGCCGGCGGACTACGTGGTTGAACGGATCCGCCGTGCCAGTGGTCCCGGCGGCCAGCACGTCAACAAGACCGCCAGTGCAATCCGCTTGACCCACACGGCCACGGGGCTGGAGGTTTGCTGTCAGGACGAAAAGAGCCAGCATAAGAACCTATCGAAGGCCATTCGCGTTCTCAAGAGTCGGCTGTACGAGTTCTATAAGGCCGAGCAGGACAAAGAGATGGCGAAGTACAGCGCCGACAAGAAGGCCATCGAGTGGGGCTCGCAGATCCGAAGTTACGTCTTCCAGCCCTACACCATGGTCAAAGACCATCGTACCAAGCACGAGACCAGCCAGGTGCTGGGCGTCATGGACGGCGACATCGACGATTTCATGGAAGACTA
>JANXQG010000367.1 GCA_025356915.1 Planctomycetota bacterium
GTGCCGCCGAAGCCGAAGCCTAGCAGGGCCTCATAGGCCCGCTCGCCGTAGATTAAAAAGATGCAGGTGCCGCCCAACAGCCCCAGGCCGTCGGTCAACATGCCGGTCACCGTGCCGGTGCGGTAGCCAAGCTGCATGGCCTCGCCATAACTGTGGCGGGCTGCGGCTGCTACGCGGAGGTTGCCGGTGGTGGCCAGCATCATGCCGCACAAACCGACCAACCAGCTAAAGACCGAGCCTACCAGGAAGGCACCCGAGCGGCCGACAGCAAATTCAAATTCGTGGTACTTGGTGAGATAGAGCAGGCCGGTAATGACAATGATCAGGGGAAATATCTTGCGAAACTGGGCGACAAGATAGGCATTGGCCCCTTCTCGCACCGCAGCGGCAATTTCCTGCATCCGCGGCGTTCCCTTATCGGCCTTGATGACTTGGCCGACCAGCAGGAGGGCATAGAACAGGCCGGCCACGGCCACGCCGAGGACAGCGAACAGTGAATACCGTTCCATCTTGTCATACTTGACGGTGTTCGTTATCGGCTCGCACCACACGAACTTCTCTTGTGCATCGCCGGAAGCGGCCGGCTTGGCCGGGTCCGCCGTGGTCGCACTCGCCGCGCTGGCCATCGCCTGGTCGTTCATCGTCAACCAGACGCCACCCCCCGCAAAACTCAAACAGAGCAAAACTAACCCGATGGTCGGCACACGGCCAAAACGTCTCCATGCTGGCCTGTATCCGAGGCTCTTTGATCCTGACAAACTACGCATCCTAAACTCCTCTTGTGGAAAACCGAACTGAATTAAACCCAAAAGTTTACCCCGCTCACCTTGAGCTAGCAAGAGGTCAACGAGCATAATCGACAAAGGCGAGCGGGTTTTTGGTGAATTTAACAATAATGGGGAAATTCACCCCACAATAGGCCACGAAGTAATTGTCCGTAGAAGTAGGGTGGGGCTCGCTGTGCTCTCCACCACCCTACAATTAAATCAAGATTCACCCGTAGAGAACCTTGGTTTCTAATCGAAGACAGGGTAGGCTATAACAATCATGAAACGATCCTTCAAGGACTTGTCGCCGGTTGAGGTTCTCGCGCTGGCCATTTCTCTGGAAGAAGAGGACTCGCGAATTTTGCAGGAATTCGCCCGCTTGTTACGTCCCAACTACCCGAAAGCGGCGGCCGAGTTGGACGCCATGCGTAGCGAGGAGGATGGCCATCGGCACCGTTTGGTTGACCTGTTTCGCCGCCGGCACGGTGAAGAAATTCCGCTCATCCATCGGGAGGACATCAAAGGCTTTGTCCGCCGCGCTCCCATCTCCTCGATTCAGCCCTGGGACATCGCCCGAATTCGTAGCTATGTCGCCTTGATGGAGCTGGAAACGGGCCGTTTTTATAGCAGAGCCGCATTGACCACGACCGACGCCGAGCTGCGCCAACTACTGGGCGACCTCGCTGAAGAAGAGCGACACCACGAGGCTCGGTCCGCGACTCTTGCCCCCGAAGGCCAACCGCAAGACGAACACGCGGCCGAAGCCCGCGTCGCCCGGCAGCTCTTCGTGATGCAGGTCATCCAACCAGGCCTGGTGGGCCTGATGGATGGCTCGGTCTCGACGCTGGCCCCGCTCTTCGCGGCGGCTTTTGCAACACGCGCCGCAATCCTCGGCGGCCATCTGACCGAACTTGAGGCAACTTGGTCAACATTTTTGGTTGGGCTGGCGGCTGCCGTAGGCGCGGCCATCAGTATGGGTTTTGCCGAGGCCCTTTCTGACGACGGCAGCCTGACCGGCCGCGGCCGACCGTATCTCCGCGGCTTGGTTTGCGCCTTGATGACCTTTGCCGGCGCGATCGGGCATGCGCTCCCCTATCTCATTCCGAACTTCTGGCTCGCCACATCCGTGGCCACGGCCGTGGTCGGGATCGAATTGGTGCTGATTGCGTGGATCCGCAATCACTACATGGACAGCCCGTTTCTACCTACCATCATTCAGGTCTTGGGCGGAGGGATTTTAGTATTTCTCGCTGGTATTCTGATCGGCAGTGCATAAGACCCAGTTCCCCTCTCCGTACGCGGGAGAGGGGCAGGGGGCGAGGGCAGATGCGAGGAAATCACGAAGGTACTTTTGGATAGGTGAAGAGCAACTCATCACTGGAGGACTTACCATGCGTTGGGAAGAAGGTGGCGAAAGCGAAAACGTCGAAGATCAGCGGCGACTGCCCGTCGGCATGGCCCTCGGCGGCGCGGGCACGGTGATTGCGGTCGTGATCGCCCTGCTGTTGGGCAAGAACCCGCTGGCCCTGCTCCAGCAAGCCCAGAACCAGGCCGCACCGCCGGGCGTTCATGCGCCGCGGCAGGAGAGTCCCGAAGAGGCGAGAAAGGTCTCTTTTGTCAAGCATGTACTCTTCCAGACCGAGCAAGTCTGGAGCGACCTCTTTCAAACGCAGGTTCCGCGACAGCCAACCTATCGCAAACCCAAGTTGGTTCTATTCACCGGCAAGGTCAATTCGGCCTGCGGGCTGGCCGAATCGGCCGTCGGCCCTTTCTACTGCCCTGCCGATCAGAAAGTTTACATCGACCTTGGATTCTATGATGAGCTGAAAAATCGGTTCCACGCGGGCGGCGATTTTGCCAATGCCTACGTGATCGCTCATGAGGTCGGTCACCACGTTCAGAATCTGCTGGGGATCAGCATCGAATCGAAACACCGCAAGCTACCCCGCGATACCGAAAACCAACTCTCCGTCCGGCTGGAACTCCAGGCCGATTGTCTTGCTGGCGTCTGGGCCCATTACGCCGATCAGAAATGGCACATTCTCGAAGCGGGCGATGCCGAGAAGGCAATCACTGCCGCCCAGGCGATTGGCGATGATAAGCTGCAAAAGCAGGGCCAAGGTTATGTCGTGCCGGAAAAGTTCACGCACGGCACTTCCAAGCAGCGGGCTTACTGGTTCAACGAGGGGCTGATTAGCGGAAATCTCAAGGAGGCCGATCGGCTGTTCAGCTTGCCTTATGACAAACTCTGAGCCGTTGAGTTGGTTGCCGTCAACCACGCGATCTGCGGCGTAGTGGCTTCCAGGAAGTTCGTATATAATGGCTTGGCAGTATGGATTACGCACGCTTCTCGTATTTCCTTCGGAGGAGATTTGAAAATGACCATGAATTCAATCTTAACACTATTGGTGGCAACTTGAGTAAGGAAATCTCCTATCAAACTCTCGCCAAGAGCATCCGCGCCCTTTTGGGCGACGAGCGCGACTTCCTGGCAAATGCCGCGAACGTGGCCGCAGTGCTCTACCAGGAACTGCCCGAGGTGAATTGGGCTGGATTCTACCTGCTCAAAGGCCAAGATCTGGTTTTAGGACCATTCCAGGGAATGCCGGCTTGCACGCGCATTGGGCCTGGCAGGGGCGTATGTGGCGCGGCGGCACAGAAGCAGGAGACCTTGGTTGTGGAGAACGTGAAGGAGTTCCCCGGACATATCGCCTGCGACAGTGTGTCGAAGTCGGAAATCGTGATACCGATGGTCCGTAGCGGGCGACTGATCGGTATACTCGACCTGGACAGCCCAATTGTCGCTCGCTTCGATGATGACGATCGTGCCGGCCTAGAGGAGGTTGTGCGCCTGCTTCTGGAAACATCCGATGATGACAACTGAATACTGAGTTTCTCATGGTGGGACTCGTTTCTCTCGGCCCACCCTACAACTGACAACTGACAACTCTCTCACCACCATGCCCGATCAAAACAACCAATACGACAACCCCTTAATCACCCGCTATGCGTCACCCCAGATGAGCGAACTCTGGAGCCCGCAGCGAAAGTTCAGCACTTGGCGGAGGCTTTGGGTGGCCCTGGCCGAGGCCGAGGCGGAACTTGGTTTGCCGATCAGCCAGGAGCAGATCGCCGAATTGAAGCAGCACGTCGATGCCATCGACTTTGCCGCAGCCCAAGCTCACGAGCGGCGGCTGCGGCACGACGT
>JANXQG010000368.1 GCA_025356915.1 Planctomycetota bacterium
CTCCCCGCTCCCCGCTCCCTGCTCCCCGCTCCCCGCTCCCCGATCTCCGCGTCCCGTCCGACATCGGCAGCGATGCTTCGGCCTTGGTTCTGCAAAGACCCTTGCCGCCGCTGTGGATTGTGCCGGCCGTTTTAGCGATGATGCTTTTGATCCTGGAATGGTGTCTGTATCAGCGACGTTGGACCAGTTGACATGATAATATCTTCCTGGCAAATCGAATTTGTTCGGCCGCTCTGGTTTGCACTGTTTGCTGCGCTGCCGCTGCTGTTGATCTTCGGGTGGCGGTCGCTTGTGCAGTTCACGCCGGCCCGGAAGATTGTGTCGCTGTTGCTGCGAAGTTTGCTGTTGTTGCTTGTGGCGACTGGCTTGGCAGGACCGCAAGCGACCGGGATTGATCGTCAGCAGATCATCGAAGCCAAGTGGCTGGAAAGTCGTGGCCAGGTCGTCCTGCCAGCGGTCGAAATTACTGCCCCGGACAATATTTGGGCCGGCGAACCGTTTTCTCTCAAGGTTCTCCTGCGGTCCAAAACGGCCAGTGCCGCCACGGTGGAACTGTTCCGTGATTCACGACCGTTGCTGAAGGAGACTCTATCGCTGGTTGTTCAAGAGAACCACAAGATTTTTTCCGATGTCGTGCTGAAGCCCTCGCGGGTGGTTTACTCCATTCGAGTCAAAGACGAGCAGTGTACCTGGCCTGATAATAACGAGAGTGCTTGTGCCGTTTACGTCGATCCGCCACCGCGCGTGCTGCTGGTCGAAAGCAAGCCGGTGCTGGCCGAACATCTTAAAAAAGCACTCGCGCGCGAGAATGTTGGGGTTGAAGTCGAGCGGGAACTGCCTGCGGGTCAGCTTGTCAATTTCGACCTGATCATTCTCTCCAACGTGCCTGCCGCGGCCCTGCCTGAGCCGCGGATGAAGGCATTGCAAACCTACGTGCGCGACGATCGCGGAGGATTGATCGTTGTCGGCGGCGACCGTTCGTTCTCGGCCACGGCCGGCGGTTATCATCATACGACGCTGGAAAAAATTCTGCCGGTGATTTCCAAAGTGCGGGAGAACAAGCCTAAGCGGACCCTGGCGATGGTCCTGGTGCTCGATATCTCCGGTTCCATGAACGACCCGATTGCCGGCAACGCGAAGGTCCGCAACATCGACCTGGCCAAGGTGGCCCTGCGGACGGCCGTCAACATGCTCGATCCGCGCGACCAGGTGGGCGTGCTCGTCTTTGAAGACCGCAGCCGCTGGATCTGGCCCCTGGTGCCTGTGACCGACAAGCAGAAGATCATCGCCAAGATCGACACCATCCAGGCCGAGGGCAGCACGAACATGTACCCGCCTCTGGAACAGGCCTATCTCTCGCTCCGCGAGTCCTTTGCCGACTTGAAACATATCATCGTCATGACGGATGGACTGGGCGAGCCGGGCGACTTTGACGGCTTGGCGCAAAAGATTGCCGCCGAGGGGATTACCATGACGACTGTGGGCGTGGGCAGCGAACCGGCCCAACCGTTCCTGCAATCGATCGCCGACAAAGCCAAGGGGCGGGCCTATTTCTGTGCCGACGCGGAGAAGGTGCCGCGGATTTTTGAGACCGATACCGGCGTGGCTGCCAAGATCGGCATCACCGAAGAGCCGTTCTTCCCCCAGGTGCTTCACGCCACACAGGTACTCCGCGGGCTGGACATGTCCCAGGCCCCGACGCTCCTGGGCTATGTGGAAACGCAGGCCAGGCCGGAGAGTCACGTCGTGTTGACCAGCAAGACCGGTGAGCCGATCCTGGCCCTCTGGCGTTATGGCGGCGGCACCACGGCGGCCTTCACTTCCGACATTCAAAGTCGTTGGGCCGCACCCTGGCTAAACTGGTCCGGCTTCGGCAAGTTCTGGGTGCAACTCGTGCGGCAGACGATGCGGCATGACGTGCCCAAGACCTTGCAGCTCGATGCCGAGGCGGTTGGCGGCCGATTGTTTTTCACGCTCGATGCCGCCGACCGCGATGGCCGCTTCATCAACGGGGCCGAGGCCAGCGTGACCGTCACTTCAAGTATTCCTCTCCCTTCAGAAAAGGGGCGGGGTGAGGCTGGTGAGAATCACTCCGCGGTTCCCTTGACACAGGTCGCCCCCGGCCGATATGCCGGGTCACAAGCGGCGGGGCAGGGAATCTATTGGCTTGAAGGGCAGATCCATCGCGATGGGAAGCCGATCGAAAGTGTACGAGGGGGCACGGTCGTGCTGCACATGCCCGAGGTCGCGGCTAAGGTGGACGGCACTCTCGAACCGACCGAGATAACTGGTTTGCGGACGATGTTCTTGTGGCCTTGGCTGCTTGGCTCAGGGTTGGTTCTGCTCGTGGTTGATCTGGCGGTGAGGCGGACAGGTAGGGCACATGACCGTGTGGCACATTGACTGCGGGTTTCGTTCAATATGGAATCGGAGAAGTTCAATTTTTCTGTCCGTTCAGTCAGCATGAGCCTGCCGTAATGAAAATCAACGAAACACGAATGATGGTCCTGGGTGTTAGGTTGGTGGCAATCCTGATTGTGGCATGCGCCGTTCCGGCGATGTCAGCAGAGTCTAAGCCGGGGAATGGGGCAATGCCATGGGATAGTGCCGCACTGGTGAAGATGCCTCCGATTCACGCCACCACGGAACGTCCTGCGAAGGGGCTGCGCTCGCTTTTCCATGAGGGGGCGGATTACAAAGGCAAGCCGACTTGGGTGTTTGCCTACTACGCGGCCCCGCAAGGGACTCCGCCGGCGGGCGGCTGGCCCGCAGTGGTATGCGCCCATGGCGGTGGCGGCACCGCCTATCCCGGGTGGGTCAGGAACTGGAATAGCCACGGTTATGCGGCCATCGCCATGGATCTCGAAGGTCATCTGCCGGGCGGCAAAGATCATGGAATGGAAGGCAATCTCCCGCTTGGGGCCAGCCATGAAAATGCCGAGCCTGCTCGCGTGGATTGGTTTGGTGATCGTGCTCTGCCCGACAATGAACAATGGTTCTATCACGCGGTGGCCGATGTGATCCGTGCTAATTCCCTGTTGTGCTCGTTCCCGGAAATCAACCCTAAAAAGATCGGCCTCACGGGGATTTCCTGGGGGGGGGACAATTCGGAGTGTACCGCAAGGCCCCGGCTGCCGATCGCAATCGCTGCATCGAGGACACCCGCAAGGCCATGGAAAAATACGACATCGGATGGTGTATGTGGGACTACGCTGGCGATTTTGGCGTAGCCACCGGCAAGCCAGGCCAGCGCGTGGCCGATGTCAACACCCTCAAGGCCCTCGGCCTGACGACACCCCCGGCGGGAAGGAAGCAGTAATGCAAAAATCCTGGCACTCGTCCCCCTTGCATTACGACCGACGTTGGTTATACAATGACAAGTCTATAGACTGTCAGTTGCCACACAAAGCCAGAGGGAGAGATTGAATGGCACAATCCTGTGAAGTATGCGGACGCAAGCCGGTCACCGGTAACCAGATCACCATACGGGGTAAAGCAAAATACCTCGGTGGAGTGGGAACCAAGGTAACGGGCATTTCCCGTCGGACATTCCGCCCTAACCTACAGAATGTTCATATTACGACTGCCAACGGCACAAATTGTACCGCAAGGGTTTGTACGCGTTGCATTCGCAGCGGAGCGATAAAGAAGCGCGTCCGTGCCGTGCCATTTCGCCTGCCGAAAACGGCCAAGAAATCCTAATGTAATGGCCTGACCATGTCGTTATCCCGCCCCGAGGTCGAAAAGATCGCCTTGCTCGGTCGGCTACTGCTTTCCGAAGAGGAAATCGAGCGGATGACCGTGCAGTTGGGTGACATTTTGGGCTACATGGATCTCCTAGGCGAAGTCGACACCGCAAACGTCGAGCCGATGGCTCATGCGCAGGATCTGGCCAATGTGTTCCGCGACGATTTCGCTCGCCCGAGCCTCGATCGCGGGCAAGCCCTAGCCAACGCCCCACACCGAGACGAGGAATGCTATCTCGTGCCGGCGGTGCTGTAAATAATAACCATGACGCTGATCGACCGCACCGCCACGGATCACTTGGCCGATTTGATCGCCGGACAAATCTCGTCCGTGGAACTGACACGGGCCTATCTCGATCAGATTGATCGTCACGACAGTCGCGTCCGGGCTTTTTTGCGAGTCGATCCACAAGCAGCACTCGATCGAGCGGAAGATATCGATCGACGCCGGGCGGCCGGTCAACCCCTGGGCCGCTTGGCTGGGTTACCGGTGGCAATCAAAGATGTGCTCTGTACGCAAGGCGAACCGACGACCTGTGCCTCGCGAATTCTGAAAAACTTCCGCCCGCCTTACGACGCCACCGTGATCGCCCGGCTAAAAGCGGCCGATGCCGTGCTGATTGGCAAGACCAACATGGACGAGTTCGCCATGGGCGGGTCGAATGAGAACTCGGCTTTTCACCCGACGCATAACCCTTGGGATTTATCGCGGATTCCCGGCGGCTCCAGCGGTGGGGCGGCCGCCTGCGTGGCCGCGCGGATGGCTCCGCTTGCCGTCGGCACCGACACCGGCGGTTCGATCCGCTCCCCTGCGGGGCTGTGCGGGGTCTCCGGCCTGAAGCCGACCTACGGCCGTGTGAGCCGCTATGGGCTGGTCGCCTTTGCTAGCAGCCTCGACCAGATCGGCCCTCTGGCTCAGACGGCCGAAGATATGGCTTTGCTCTTGGAGGTTCTCGCCGGTCACGATGCAGCCGACTCGACTTCCGTGAATTTGCCCGTGCCGCAATATACGAAGACCGTGCGGCAACCGCTGGCCGGCCTTCGATTGGGCATGGTTCGCGAGCATTTTGGCGACGGACTGGATGCGGCGGTCGAAGCGGCGGTTCGCGAGGCGGTTCGCGTCTACGAATCGCTTGGGGCGAAGGTCACTTGGCTATCAATGCCGCACAGCAAATACGCTGTCGCAACTTACTATGTCATCGCACCCTGCGAGGCATCGAGCAACCTAGCCAGATACGACGGCGTGCATTACGGCCATCGCACCGATGAAAAACAAATGCTGGCCGATTTGCAGGCCGAACATGCCCGATTGCAGAAGGCCGGCGACAAACGCCCGCTGGAAAACATCGAGAATCCTCTCATCCGCATGTACCGCCGCAGCCGAGCGGAAGGTTTTGGGCCGGAGGTGAAGCGGCGGATCAT